>NZ_JAGGHR010000010.1:0-604 GCF_024104075.1 Gilliamella sp.
TTTATCTTCAATCGATTTTTCGACTTTAACCAGACGTTTAATTCCATAACGAATGGTTTTATAACGTTCATTCTTACATTCCTTACTGGTTAAAAACACAAACAGCTTCAATCGTGCTTTTTAGTACGTTATAAATGACTTAACGAATGGCAATAAAACGTTTAGCTAAATCAGTGACCGTTATTTTTTCTTTTGCTATATCTCTTGTCTATGATAAGGCGTTAATTTTGTTTTTTTATGTATATTTATTACAGTATTTTTTTAATCACTGTAAACAATGTGAGTAAATTTTATATATTTCTAATTAATCACTTTTCTTAATAATTAAATTAATGTTATATTTACAATATATTTACAAGAAATCTAATCATTTCATTTACTTTAAAAAGTTATGTTGTTTAGTTTATAGTTATTTTAATTTTTTTGTGAATAGGTAATATTAGTATTTTATGTTTTTAAAAGCGCAATATTTACTCGTATTTTCACAAAACGTAATTAGTTAATAAAAGAACTTTAATAAATTTTATTATATAAAATCATAGGGTTAAGTGATGAAAAAATTGCAATATGGACGAAGAAATGATATAATTAATAGTAAGGTACA
>NZ_JAGGHR010000010.1:703-67697 GCF_024104075.1 Gilliamella sp.
ACAGGTACACAGGTACACAGGTACACAGGTACACAGGTACACAGGTACACAGGTACACAGGTACACAGGTACACAGGTACACAGGTCACCCTCTGAACAACTTAAAAAGTTATTTTTATACATACTGTTAATTTTCACGTATTCAAGTCCTTATAGTTACAAGTTGTACTTAATTAAAACTTCATTTTTACTACTTCGGATAAAACCGAAGTTTCTGACTAAAATAGCAAAGATTTGTAAACTAACTCCACGGTTAACGCAACCAAATATAAAAAATTATGCTTTTGGAATGATTTTGGTATTGTTATGTTTAACTATATCGAGTAATGCAATTGCACTATCAGCAATAACAGTAAAGACAATTCAAGGTAGTGCGCCTTATTTATCGTTTGATAGAAAGGGGACTAAAGCAAATTCAACAGAACATTTATTGAGTATTACATTGTCTGATGGTAGGCAATATAGTATCCGTAATAATCCGTCATCGGAAAATAACCCAATTGAGTTGCCTGCTGTAGATCAAAAACTGAAAGATATTAAGAAATTCATTCCCGAAGGGAAATCAGTAGTTACTTTAACAGATGTAGTATCAACTAACAAATTTTGGAAAGATGATGATGGCGATAGTTCGATCTCTGTAACAGGTAATCTTACAATGACCGTGCAAAATGTTGATGGAAAAATAGTTAATGAGAATACAGAATTAAATGCTTGTTATTCGCCTTATAAAATCACTTTAACGAGTGATAGTGGTATTTTATCTACCCAATACGGAAAGCCAAGATCAACTGAGTTTAAAGGTGGAAGCGTTAGTTATTATCTAACACCTAAAGTTGCAGTTCCTTATGCATGCTTTGCTCAACCAACGTTAAGGTATAATGGAAATGTACTTGTTAGTTATCGTGGTCCAGTTGAACAGTGGGATGATGATAAAGGCTTTAAACCACAAGATATAAATTCCCCCGCATCAAATTTCCCAACTATAGGGGCTAAGGGGATGTACTTTGATTTAACGGTGGCAGGAGCATCGGCAAAAGAGTTAACTTACAGCAAATGGCCAACAGATTCAAATATAGATTTAAGTATAAAACAAGGAAGCCGTTACAATATTGCTAGAATAGAATTAACCGGACCTAGTGATTCAAATAAAGGTCAAACCTCATCAGTTGTTCCAACTTACTTTAATATTTATTCAGATAAAGCAAAGACAAATGTTATATATCGTTTTATGATAAGTAAATGGTTTGTTGCAAAGCCGACTTATAGCGGAGGTTTAGAGGCAGCCAAAGCGTACTGTAGTAGTTTAGGAAATGGTTATAGGCTTCCCCATATTGTTGAAATGACAAATGCAAATAATGATATAGTTGCTTGGGCAGGAGGATTATCTGGTCAACCTAATAATTTCCAACGTCGGATCGGGGGAGGATTCTTTGCAGAGTGGGGGTATACGGATAATGAATACTACGTGAATAGTGATTTTATACGGGATGATATCAATTTTGATTACTGGACTGCTGACCCTTTTTATGGTGGAGTACAAAATTATACTGTTTTTTCAAAGCAAGGTAATATTGGGCACTATTATTTTGTGCATAATGAAACTAGAGTTGTGTGCGTACGTTAATTATCAAGAAATGGAATTAAAAATTTTAGTTCCATCACAATTAGGTTTATAAGATAAAAACAAAAAACATCTAGTGTACTAGTTTAAGAATAAAAATGGTTATTGTAAGATAAAGTTATGGATTAAAAGACATTTAAGTTTGTAAGGTGATGATAAATTATTTGGTTACGTGTTGGTAAAATTATAAGATTGTGATTAGTTGTATCGAAGTTAAAGTCAATCGAATAATAAGACACGAATGAATTGTTACTGAAAGTATATATTCAAACAAAATTTCTACGCATCATGATGGAGATTAGACCTAGCTTTCTTATAACCATTTTTTAAGTAAATAAGATAGCAATTGTAGCTATTTTATAAAATAGTACAGCAAAAAATTAGAAAATTTTCTATGATAAAAGTAAAAAAAAGAAAATGACAGGCACTAAATCATATTGATCTTAAAAGAAGTTGAAGACGGTATTCTGGTTAAAGAGTTTTGCTGGAAATAAAGTATGGGAAATTCTATTTTTTATAAATAGTGAGAGAAATCTAACGATATAGAAAGCTTATATATCAAATGTTTAAAAGAATTAGAAGCGGGAAATCACAAGATTAAGTAGAGGTTTGCCGATTTGCAAGGATCAAATAACATGATGTGTTCTTATATTTTTTGATAATTGACTTATATAATTTAAGGAGGGAGAATATGATATGAAAAACAGACAAAATCATATTATGAAAGTACGGCAAACATTACCTGATAATGTAAGCTTTATTGCAGAAGAAATCGATTATTTAGATTCTCAAAAAAAAGATATTTCTAAAAAATTGACAGCCTATGAAGCTTATAAAATGATGACATCTTATCAACCTAGATGGCTAAAAATACTATTTAAAATAAGGGATTGTTTAGTGAAATTAATCGGTGTTAAAGCGATTAATGGATTTGATAGTTCTGCGGAAAATAAGCATCAACCAGACGAAAGCAATATGGCCGATTTTTTTACCATAACAGAGGAAACCAACGATAAACTGACATTAGTTGTAAAAGATTGCCATTTAGATGTATGTGTTTGTATTCGTGTTGTAGATAAAGGTAATGACATAAGTAAAAATACAGTATATTTAATTGCATCAGTTAAAAATCACAATATCTGGGGGAAATTATATATGTTACCCGTTGCTATTTTACATCCTTATATTGTTAATAAATTATTTGAAAATATAAAATAATAAGTCTTTTATTATAAATAACTTATCAAGTTGCAATGAGCATATCAGCTTTATTGCATAATATAATGATGTTATTAATTTCAAATCTATAAATAAAATATAAAACCATCCTGCTTATTTTTTTAGCTTTTATTGCGATTGTTTTATGAACAGATATTATTTGCCATAAACATTTGATACTATTTAAACGATGCAATTGATTAGGCCATAACGATTTGTTATCTCGTTAAAAATTATTATGAATCGTTTTAAAAAAATAAGGTGTTATATGAAAAATATAAGCAGGAAATGGATTGTTATTGCAGTTGTTATTATTTCTATTATTTTTATTTTATGGCAGCAATTAAAAACTGATGGGTATGGTTCAGATTTTATTAGTGGCAACGGACGTATTGAAGCGACTGAAATCAATATTTCAGCTAAATTAGCTGGTAGAATAGAAAAAATTAATGTTGATGAGGGCGATTTTGTTAAAGCCGGTCAAGCTTTAGTCGTCATGCAAACTGATACCTTACAAGCACAACTTAATGAAGCCCAAGCACAATACCGCCAAGCGGTTAGTAATGAAGCAAGTGCTAAAGCGCAAGTGGCATTAAAAATGAGTGATAAAGTTGCAGCGCAAGCAGGCGTAAGCCAAAAGGAAAGTGACTTAGATATCGCCTCAAAACATTTACAACGAACTACCGCACTATATCAAAAAGGTGCAATATCTATTCAACAATTTGATGACGATACTGCTAAAGTAAACAATGCTAAAGCAGCACTAGATTCAGCCAAATCACAAGTTACTGCCGCTGACGCAGCGATTGCAGTAGCCGAAGCGGGGGTTGATAGCGCCACATCGGCAATCAATGTTGCAAGTGCTAATATTAAAAGAATTCAAGCTGATATTGATGATAGTACTTTAAATGCCCCTGTTGACGGTCGTATTCAATACCGAATAGCACAATTAGGTGAAGTTTTACCTTCAGGCGGAAAAGTATTAAATTTAGTTAATTTGTATGATGTTTATCTTACATTCTTTTTACCTGAAACGGTCGCAGGTAAAGTGGGTATTGGTGATGAAGTGAGATTGATTTTAGATGCACTACCAGATAAAGCAATTTCTGCCAAAATATCGTTTGTATCAAGCGTTGCGCAGTTTACGCCTAAAACTGTTGAAACTAAAGATGAGCGTCAGAAATTGATGTTTAGAGTAAAAGCGCAATTAAGCCCTGAATTATTAAAATGTTTTATAAATCAAGTTAAAACAGGTTTACCAGGTGTAGCTTGGGTAAAACTTGATCCAAAAGCTTCGTGGCCGTCAGGCTTAGCTGATATTGCAAAATGTCCAACAAAATAATTGGGGAT
The DNA here is from genome assembly GCF_024104075.1 of Gilliamella sp. NCBI lineage: Bacteria > Pseudomonadati > Pseudomonadota > Gammaproteobacteria > Orbales > Orbaceae > Gilliamella > Gilliamella sp. Next base: position 4,893 of record NZ_JAGGHR010000010.1, read on the forward strand.
AGCATATGTCAGAATCCGACAATAAAGATTTAGCTTTATCAACCGAAGCTAAATCGTTTGATGATGCAGTGGTAAAAATTAGTGATGTATCACTGCATTATAAAAAGAACCTTGCTCTTGATAGTATCACTTTAGCTATACCGCCAAGATGTATGGTTGGATTGATAGGACCAGACGGTGTTGGAAAATCAAGTTTATTATCATTAATTGCTGGTTCGCATGTTATTCAAGATGGGTTAGTATATGTACTTGACGGTGATATGAAAGATAAAACACACCGTAAAAATGTTTGCACACGTATTGCTTATATGCCGCAAGGGTTAGGCAAAAACCTTTATCCGACTTTATCTGTTGAAGAAAATTTACAATTTTTTGCTCGTCTGTTTGGTAATGATGCGGCCGAACGTCGACGCCGTATTGATGAATTAACGCGTAGTACTGGGTTATATCCATTTTTATCAAGACCAGCAGGGCGACTGTCCGGTGGTATGAAGCAAAAAGTTAGCTTATGTTCGGCTTTAATCCACGATCCTGATTTGTTAATTCTTGATGAACCTACAACTGGGGTGGATCCACTTTCCAGAGCCCAATTTTGGCAGTTAATTAACAAAATTCGTGAACAAAGACCCCAAATGAGTGTGATTGTTGCAACAGCCTACATGGACGAAGCTCAAAATTTTGATTGGTTGGTGGCAATGTATGGCGGTAAGATTCTTGAAACTGGCACACCAAAATCCTTACTAGCTAAGACAGGAAAAGATAATTTAGATGATGCATTCATTCAGCTAATGCCAGAAAGTGCTAGACAAGGTTATCAAACTGTCGAAATTCCACCTTTAGATCTTAATAAAGATTTGCAAACAGCCATAGAAGCAAAAGATTTAACTAAACAATTTGGTAATTTTATCGCAGTTGATCATGTTAATTTTTCAATTAAACAAGGTGAAATATTTGGCTTTTTAGGTTCAAATGGCTGTGGTAAATCAACCACCATGAAAATGTTAACGGGTTTATTGCCGATTTCATCAGGAGAAGCATGGTTATTTGGTAAACCTGTTGATGCTAGTGATATTAACGTTAGGCGTCATTTGGGGTATATGTCTCAGGCATTTTCCTTATATAGTGAATTAACGGTCAAACAAAATTTAGTTCTACATGCACGCCTGTTTGGTATTGAAGAAAGTAAAATACCTGCCCGCGTTGAAGAATTACTAAAACGTTTTGGTTTAGAACAAGATGCAGAAAATCTACCCGATAGCTTACCTTTAGGGGTAAAGCAACGGCTTTCATTGTCAGTTGCGGTTGTGCATAATCCACAAATTCTTATCCTTGATGAACCAACATCCGGCGTTGACCCCATTGCTCGAGATGATTTTTGGCGTTTAATTATCGAACTGTCTAGAAAAGATAAAGTAACAGTGTTTATCACAACTCATTTTATGAATGAGGCTGCAAGGTGTGATAGAATCTCATTAATGCATGCAGGTAAAGTATTAGCAAGCGATACGCCAGATAACATTATCAGCTCCAAAAATGCTAAAACACTAGAAGAGGCCTTTATTAACTATCTTGTTGATGCAGGAGCTGATGATAGTAATGCAGAAGAACACTCTGTTGAACCACCAAAAGAAATACTCAATCAAGCAACAAAAACATTACCACATCATCATGTTCAAGGGTTTAGTCTTAACCGTATGATAGGTTGCTTATGGCGTGAAACACTTGAGTTATCTAGAGATCCTTTACGAGCATTATTAGCGTTATTAGGTTCAGCAATTTTAATGTTAGTTATGGGATATGGTATTACGATGGATGTTGAAGATCTGAATTTTGCTGTGCTTGATCGAGATCAAAGTGTAATTAGTCAAAATTATATTCTTAATTTATCGGGTTCTAAACGTTATTTTATTGAAAGAGAGCCAATTACAGATTATAACGATATGGACGCGCGGTTAAGAAGTAATGAAATCGCTTTAGCGATTGAAATCCCTCCCAATTTTGGTCGAGATATACAACGAGGTGATCCTGTTGATATTGCTATTTGGATTGATGGGGCAATGCCGCTACGAGCTGAAACAATTAAAGGTTACGTTCAAGGAATGCATCTTGCTTGGCTAAGTGAAAAAGTAAAAGAAGTAACAGGAAAATCCTCAACTAGTTTGGCAAATATAGAAACAAGATACCGTTATAATCCTGATATTAAAAGCTTACCGTCCATGGTACCGGCTGTAATACCAATTTTACTATTGATGATTCCATCTATGCTGGCGGCTTTATCGGTTGTGCGTGAAAAAGAGATGGGTTCAATTATCAATTTATATGTAACTCCAGTAACTAAAGCTGAATTTTTGCTAGGTAAGCAAGTGCCTTATATCATTATTTCCATGTTTAGCTTTTTATTATTGTTATTTATGGCAATCACCATTTTTGCTGTTCCTATAAAAGGAAGTCTATTTACTTTATGTCTTGCTGCCTTTGCTTACTGCATTATTTCAACGGGTTTTGGTTTGTTAGCTTCAACTGTTACTCGTAGTCAAATTGCTGTTATCTTTTTAACTTGTGTAGGTACAATGCTACCAGCAATTCAATTCTCGGGATTACTCAATCCTGTCGCATCTTTAGAAGGTGGTGGTCGTTATATTGGTGAGGTTTATCCAACTACACATATGCTAATTATTGCTCGCGGTGTGTTTAATAAAGCACTTGGTTTTATGGATTTGCACAATTCAATATTTGCATTATTGGTCACAATCCCCATTGTTCTTGGGGCAAGTATTTTTCTTCTTAAAAAACAAGAAGGATAGATATTATGCAAAGTTTAATTAATATTTATCGATTAGGAATAAAAGAGTTATGGGGGTTATTGCGTGATCCTATCATGTTGTTGTTAATTGCCTATTGCTTTACCTTTGATATTTACATTGCCGCAACAGCAACATCTGATTCGTTGCACCATGCTTCGATTGCAGTTGTTGATGAAGATGACTCACCGTTATCACGGCAAATTATTGCAGCATTTTATCCGCCGATGTTTAATGATCCCGTTAAATTATACTCAATGAACGATGTTGATCATGGTATGGATACGGATAATTATACGTTTGCTTTAAATATTCCGCCTAATTTTCAGCGTGATGTGCTAAATAGCCAAAGTCCAGAACTTCAACTTAATATTGATGCAACACGAATGGGACAAGCGTTTGTTGGAAATGGTTATATAACACAGATTGTTACTGGTGAAGTGACTGAATATGTTAATCGTTACAGTAAGGCAACTAATTTGCCCGTTAATATACAAGTGCATACTGCATTTAATCCTAATTTAACACGATCTTGGTTTGGTTCAGTCATGGAAATTATTAATATTGTGACAACATTATCGATTATTTTAACTGGGGCCGCCTTAATGAAAGAGCGAGAACATGGTACGATTGACCATCTCCTTGCTATGCCTGTTACCCCTTTTGAAATTATGCTCTCCAAAGTATGGTCAATGGGACTTGTGGTATTAATATCAACATGGATGGCATTGTTGTTAGTTGTTCATAGTTGGCTAAAAGTACCAATTGCAGGTTCGGTAAGCTTATTTTTGATTGGAGCTGCATTGCATCTTTTTGTTACAACGTCACTTGGAATATTTATGGCAACAGTAGCAAAATCCACTGCGCAATTCGCAATGTTACTAATTTTAGTTTTATTACCACTACAAATGCTATCTGGGGGTAGTACTCCGCGTGAAAGCATGCCTGAAATTGTGCAAAACATTATGATGTTTGCTCCAACCACGCATTTTGTTGAATTAGGGCAGGCAATACTGTATCGAGGTGCTGGCTTACGCGTTGTTTGGACTTCATTTGCTTGGTTATTGGCAATTGGTGCTGTATTCTTTTTAATTGCTTTAAGGCGTTTTCGTAGTTCAATTGTGAATATGGGCTCATAATGTCCTATATTTTATCGCAAAATTAGTTGCAAGGATTACTCGTATTGTTTACAAAAATTTGAGAAACGACATAATATGGATACTAAGAATTGAATAGTTACAATTTTTTCTGTATTACACGGGATTGGAGTCGGTGATATTTCCAGTATTGATCGCTTGCTTAGCTTAAATGTACCAACTGTTAAAATGAAGTACAGTAAAACACTCAATGAACATTATATGGCAAATGTTTGTCTACATTGTGGAGCCATACAAGGTCATAACTATGTAGTCACTGATCCCCATGAAATCATCAATTCACTGTGGCATAATCATGATATGAATAACTATTTCTTTAAAAACTTAAAAATTGATACAAGCACATTATTAGGTGAATTGAAAAGATGTATGGAATGGAGCTAATATTCTCATGTTTTGTCTGAAATCATCACCTTTAATACCAGTATACTAATTTAGTAAATATCAACAATCCTATTTTCCATGGATATTACCGTGTTCGTAGTACTCAATCATTACTTAAGATTCATTTACCCCTTATCGTTCTATTTTAATAAGATATGATAAATTAGAAAGGAATTATGTCTGCATGTTATCTCTGGCATTCATACTTATGTGGCTACCAATGCATTGTTGATTAATACATGAATACAAAAGATCAACAATCCCTAACAAAGGATAAATATTTTTTAATCGTTAACACATATAACAGTATATATTTTATTGCGTATTTAAGTGTTTGGCTTTATATTATTTTCAATACTAATATTGCAATTTTGCTTTAACCTTTATAAGCCCAATTTATGCATAAAAAACGTTTTTCTTTGATTGTAGCGATCATTGCTGTTATTGCTATGGTTGTTATTATATATTTTGCTTATCAACCTAGTACTATTATTTTGCAAGGTGAAGTTGAATCTAATCGTGTTGATGTTGCTGCCAGAGTTCAAGGTCGAGTAAATCAATTTAATTATGATGTTGGTGACGATGTTAAGCAGGGTGAAGTTCTTCTTACTCTTTCAAATCCTGCATTGTTAGCTCAGCTTGCAACAGCAGAAGCGCAATTAAAAGTAGCAATGGCGAGTCGTGATAATACTTATAGCACTAGACCAGAAACAATTGATGTGCAAAAAGCGCAGTTAGATAAAGCTAAATCAGATTTAGATTTAGCTCAAACTAGCTATGAAAGAATTAATCGCTTAGCTAAAAATGGCACTGTTTCAAAGCAAAGCTATGATGAATCCTTTAATCAATATCAAGCGGCCATTAAAGCTTATGAAGCCGCTAAAGCTAACTTATCACTAGCCGAAAACGGTAGCAGTGTAGAACAGAAAAAATTAGCCGATGTGCAAGTTGAACAATCAGAAGCAGCATTGGCGCAAGTAAAAGCTGATGTTAATGAATTAACTTTAGTTTCTCCAATTAACGGTCAAATTACGACTCGAGTCGCTGAAACAGGGCAATTATACAGCCCAGGTACTCCGCTTTATTCTATTATTGATTTAAATGATATTTGGTTTACTTTTAATATACGTGAAGATTTGCTGGGAAACCTTAAAGTTGGTGATACGTTTCAAGTAAGAGTACCGGCATTAAATAATCAGATTATAGATGTTAAAGTCACTGTATTAAATGCTTTAGGTCAATATGCGAATTGGCAAGCGACTAAAGCAACGGGTGATTTTGACTTAAAGACTTTTGAAATGCGTGCTAAACCAATTAATAAAGTGTCAGGTCTCCGCCCAGGAATGAGTGTTACTACAAAGTGGCAATCTCGCTAGCTTGAATAATATCGAGATTTTACACAAAAAGGAACGATATTAATGTATCACCGGCTATTTCAAGTAATTGGATGGGAACTTCGTAAATTAATTAAACAACGTATTTTGTGTTTATTAGTTTTCATCTATCCTTTATTATTTATTTTTTTATTTGTTTATATGTACCATGCCGGTGTTATTACTCAGGTACCTATTGCTGTTGTTGATCAAGATACAACCAAATCATCTCGCTTATTGATTCAACAAGTTGCTGCTTCACCTCAGCTACAGGTAGCTGAACGTTATCAAGATCTTACCTCAGCTAAACATGCGTTGATTAAAGGTGATGTTTATGCTGTGCTTTTCATTCAGCATGAGTTTGAAAAAGATCTTATAGCTGGTCATCAGCCAGAAGTTGTCGCTTTTTATAATAATCAGTATATGTCAGCTGGAACAATTATTTTTCGGGCGATGAGTTCCGCATTGAAAACAGCAAATAGTCAAATAGTATTGCAAGGATTATTAGAAAAAGGAATTGCTTCACCAGTTGCACAAAGCCAAATGCAAACTATACCGACAAGTTTACATCCTTTATATAATCCAACTTTAAATTATCTATATACGTTAATTAGTGGTTTAATTCCTACTATATTACAAATCATTATTATGATGGCCATGGTTACTAGTATTACTCGTGATCGTTTTACTGGAACGGGGTATCAGCAAATATTAAAATTAGCTAATCATAATATTTTTATCTTTTTATTAGGACGCATTATTCCTTATTTTATCTATTTTTTATTTTGCTTGATTCTATTTGATACCGTTTTAATTGCTAATTTTAATTTACCTTTAAATGGACATTTAATATTGCTTATACTTGGTGATATAGGCTTTATTTTGACTTCATGTTTGTATGGCATTTTCTTTGGTTTAACGGGATCAACACTAGCACAAGCTTATGGCACTGCAAGCTTAGTAGCATCACCTGCGTTTGGATTTACTGGGCTTATTTTTCCTCGGATTGCAATGAATACCTTTGCTTATATTTGGAGTGCTTTATTACCTGTAACATGGTATATACAAATTCGTCTTGATCAAACATTAAGATCGCCAAATATAGTAACTTCCTTACAACCGTTTGTTTATTTAGTGATCCAATTAAGTGTTATGGCTATTCTTGTTTATCTTTTTTTACGAAAGATCCGTAGGCGGTTGATATGATTAAATCTTTACTATTAATTTCCTATGATGAATTAAAACGAATTTTCCAAACCAAAGCGATAGTTAGCATTATGTTTGTGGGAATATTTATCTATTTCATCTTTTATCCACAACCTTATTTACATGAAGCAATCCGAGATGTTCCTATTGCTGTTATTGACCAAGATAATACCAATTACAGTCGAGATCTAGTAAGACAACTTGATGCTAATAAGTCCATCAATATAGACTTACATATTGCAGACTTAGAAACGGCTAAAAAACTTATCGAAGAACGTAAAATATATGGAGTTGTACTCATACCTTACCGTTTTCAAAAGAATATATTAGAAGGAAAAACTAGCCCAGTGTCATATTATGGCGATGCGAGCTATATTTTAATTTATAGTAATGTTGCTACCGCCATTAATACCGTTGCCAGTAATTTTGGCGCTAAAATTTCAATTTCACGCAAAATAGCGCAAGGTATCGATCCTGCAGTGGCAAATAATAATGTTTCTCCTTTTAATAGCCAGTTAATTAGTTTATTTAATCCTCAATCAGGATATGCAACCTATATTATTCCAGCCGCTTTTATTTTGATCTTAAATCAGACATTATTTATCGGTAGTATTTTATGCCGTCTATTTAGTAAAAATTCTGATTTTGAAATAGCCTTTGTTAATAAACAGAATCACACGGTTTCATCGGCATTATTCCTGCTTTCTGGTAAATTATTGACTTATTTAGTACTGTATTTAATCTATTTTATTATTTATACCGTATTTGCTAACTATTGGTATGACTTACCGCGCCTAAGTCATCTATCTGTTTCCTTACTATTTATTCTTCCTTTTATTTTGTCCACTTCGTTATTAGGTAAAATTGTTTCACATTTTGTCCATACGGTAAGTGATGTGTTTTGCTTAATTATACCGTCAAGTATGATTATCTTTTTTGTTACAGGATTATCTTGGCCAAAAGAATTGATGCCTCCTTTGTTCCATTTTATTGGCTATATATTTCCAGCTGTACCAGCTATAGTAGGGTCAGTAAAAATAAATCAAATGGGAGCAAGTTTTTCCGAATTTAGTCAACAATATTGGCATTTGTGGATATTAACCATTGTCTATTTTTGTATCGCATTTATTTTAGAAAAACGTTATGTTCAAAAGATAATGTCGACAAATGCTAGGAGAGAAAATTAAATTAGCAATAGTTCATTTATTATAAATAATCAAATAAAAATTGATTGATACAACAACGTCATCAATGGCACTAATTTGCAGCTGTATTAATATGTTTGAATTTCTTTTTTAGCTTTATGATAAACCTCATTTGTTATATATAAAAATATGTCAGTTTCATAAAGTTAGATATAGAATTTTAGTTTTTTCCTTGAAGGTTAGTGTGTATAGCTATATCATAATTGGCCGACTAAGATCTTAGTTAGCTAGACCCCAAAAATAGAAAACAAAATAAATGAGTCCCCATGTTAATTAATGCTAAAAATATTCTCGAAAAATTAAATCCACATAATAAAGTAAATTACGATTCTGTTTTAAAAGAAGTGATTAATAATTGGCAATCAGAATCAGTTCGACCAAAGTTATTAATTCATAGTTGTTGTGCACCTTGTAGTACCTATGTTTTAGAGTATTTAGCACAATATGCAGATATTACGATTTATTTTGCTAATTCTAATATCCATCCCAGAGTTGAATATGAGCACCGTAGTATGGTGCAACAGAAATTTATTGCTGACTTTAATCAAAAAACAGGTAATAACGTTCAATTCTTAGAAGCACCTTATCAGCCAGCAGAATTTATTAAACAAGTTGGTCATTTACGTGATGCGCCCGAAGGTGGCGAGCGTTGTCATATTTGTTATAAAATGCGATTAGATCTGGCCGCAATTAAAGCACAAGAATTGGGCTTTGACTATTTTGCAAGTGCTTTAACACTAAGCCCTAAAAAGAATAGCCAAAAAATAAACGAACTGGGGTTTGAAATTCAAGAGATCTTTTCGGTCAATTATCTGCCTTCTGATTTCAAAAAAAATAACGGTTATAAACGCTCTATTGAATTATGCAAGGAGTATGATGTGTATCGTCAATGTTATTGCGGTTGTATTTTTGCTGCCAAATCACAAGGTGTTGATTTGAAAAATGTGATTGCGATAGCTAAGCAAGGTTTAGAAAAAGGTTTATAACTATTAGGGACATTTAATTATAGACCATACTCAAACGTATAGTTACCTGAAACTTTTTGACACTGTTATTATCTGCGGAAAGATATTTTTTAAACAGAACTATTAAAAAATTTGAACATTTAACTATAATTATCATTTATAAAATTAATTTTCTGATAGTCAGTTATATTCTTGCTAAATGTGAGTTTATTATGTCAAAACTTTATAAGTTAGGATTGGATGTTGGTTCTACAACAGCTAAATGTGTGTTGCTTGATGAGCATGGCAATTTTGTTTATACCAATTATGTTCGCCATAATACCCATATTATAGCAACTGTGTTGCGATTATTAGATGAGATAGTACAAAAACTTGGCAATAATATTATCTTGTCGGTGAAAGTGACTGGTTCGGCAGGAATGGGGATTTCGGAAAAAGCAGAGATTGCTTTTATTCAAGAAGTGGTAGCTGCTTCAGAAGTTGTGCAACGAAAATATCCCGAAGTAAGAACGTTGATTGATATAGGGGGAGAAGATAGTAAGATGATCTTCTTCTTCCCAGATCGTCCACCAGATATTCGTATGAATGGCAGTTGTGCTGGAGGAACTGGAGCGTTTATCGATCAGATGGCAACGTTACTTAATACTCCAGTTCAACAATTCGATCTTCTCGCCCAAAATCACAACCAAATTTACCCAATTGCTTCTCGTTGTGGTGTTTTTGCTAAAACCGATGTCCAAAATCTGATTAGTCGTAACGTTTCAAAAGAAAATATCGCATATTCTGTTTTGCATGCCGTTTGTATTCAGTTAGTTAACACCTTAGCGCGTGGTTATGACGTTGTACCAAAAGTGATGTTAATTGGTGGACCATTTTCATTTATTCCAACACTTGGTAAAGCGGCTTTAGAGACTTTAAAGCTAACTGAAGATCAAATTGTAAAAACTGAACATCCCACGTTATTGTCGGCTTGGGGAGCTGCAATTCATCTTTTGGATCGTACTGAACTTTCAATTACTGATTTTATTGCAAAATTAAATGCCTCAACAAAAATAACCACTAATCAGTCTTTTAGATTAAATCCATTATTTAATAAATTATTGTCTTTTAATGATTGGAAAAAACAAAGAAAATATATTGAAATTCCTAAAATTAAGCTAGCTGATTATCAAAAACAAAACGCTTTTTTAGGTATTGATAGTGGATCTACAACTACAAAAATTACCTTAATTGGTGAAGATGATGAGTTGCTTTTTACCTATTATGCACCAAATAATGGTCACTCTATTGGTGCTTTAAGCAAAGGTTTAACACAATTAAAGCAAGAAATTGCATCATCAAGTAAAGACATTGTTATTGCTCGCACAGGTGTTACAGGTTATGGCGAAGAGCTATTAAAAGCAGCTTTTGCTTTTGACGATGGACTTGTTGAAACGATGGCGCATTTTGCCGCTGCAAAACATATCGATCCTGAGGTAAGCTTTGTGATGGATATCGGCGGCCAAGATATGAAAGCTATTTTTATATCCAATGGTGTTGTTAATCATATTGAACTTAATGAAGCTTGTTCATCAGGATGTGGGTCGTTTATTGAAACATTTGCTAAATCACTTAATTTTAATACGATCGACTTTGCTGATGCGGCTTGTAAATCAACAAGCCCTTGCGATTTAGGTACACGATGCACTGTTTTTATGAATTCTAAAGTTAAACAAGCTTTGCGCGAGAATGCTACCGTTGGTGATATTTCAGCTGGGTTGGCTTTTTCAGTCATAAAAAATGCGATTCACAAAGTATTAAAACTCCACGATATGCGAAAACTAGGTGATCATATTGTGGTACAAGGTGGAACTTTTAAAAATCCAGCAGTTTTTAGAGCGTTAGAACAATTAACTGGTGCACAAATTACGAGTTCTAATATACCTGAATTAATGGGGGCTTATGGCTCTGCATTAGTAGCAAAAAATCACTATCAACAAAACCCAATAGCATCAACGTTTATTGGTTTAAACAATTTATACAAAGCCGAAGATAACAAAGCTAAACCTTCGCGTTGTAAAGGGTGCGAAAATAAATGCGATATTGTAATTTATCGTTTTGCTAATGGGAAACGCTATTATTCAGGCAATAAATGTGAACGTTTTTTAAGTAATAATCCTCAAAAAGATAACAATTCATTTAATATGTTTGATTATAAAAATGCGTTGTTATTTGATCGTATTGCAATTTCAACTTCTAATGCAAAAATCAATATTGGCATTCCGCGAGTGTTAGGACAATACGAAAATTTTCCTTTTTGGCATACGTTATTAACTCACAGTGGCATTAAGGTTACTCTTTCGCCATTTTCAACCAATGCTATTTATGAAAAAGGGGCAGGAACAGTCATGTCTGATAGTGTTTGTTTTCCTGCTAAGTTGGTACATGGGCACATTATGGAACTTATTGAACAAAAGGTTCATCGTATTTTTATGCCCATGGTGGTTTTTGAGTCTGCGCAGTTTGATAATGCTGTGAATAGTTATAACTGTCCAATAGTCAGTAGTTATGCTGAAGTGGTAAATAGTGCGATTAATCCCGAAATTAAATATGGCTTGCCAATTGATCATCCGGTTATTAATTTCACCAATATTAAATTACTTAAAAAAGGCTGTATTAAGTATTTAACTTCGTTAGGTATTAATAAAGCTGTGGCAGAGAAAGCATTTTCTAGTGCAATAATTGCTCAATCTGAGTTTAAAAAATCACTTTATAATAAAGCAATTGAGGTCTTAAATAATGCTAAACAAACAGGACGTTATGTATTTGTTTTAGCGGGGCGCCCTTATCATAGTGACAGTTTAATAAACCATAAAACTCCCGAAATCTTAAATGCACTTGGTTGCGATGTGATTACTGAAGATTCGGTATTGGGAGCGATCAATCAATTGTCACCAGAACTACAAATTTGTTCACAGTGGAGTTATCCAAATCGTTTATATGCTGCGGCAACCTTTGTGGCACAACAAGCAAATAATATTCAATTCGTTCAACTCAATTCATTCGGTTGCGGACCTGATGCGATTGTCACCGATGAATGTAAGGCGATATTAGAATCAAAAGGCAAAACCTGTACGATTATTCGTGTTGATGAAATTTCAGCAACGGGATCCGTTCGCTTACGTTTGCGGTCAATAATTGAATCCATCCGTATGAATCACCAACAGCCATTAAAATCTGTTGAACGTAAAAAAATAGCTATTTTTAATAAACAAGATAAACAGCGTAGGACGATACTAGCTCCGTTCCTTTCTGACTTTTATTCGCCAATTTTACCGTCAGTATTTGCATTATTGGGCTATAAACTAGAAACATTGCCAAAACCAGATAAAACTTCGGTTGAGTGGGGATTAAAATATTGTAATAACGAGATTTGCTATCCAGCAACCATTATTGTTGGCGATATTATCAAAGCTCTTCAATCTGGTAAGTATAATCGTGACGAAGTTGCGATTGGAATTACTCAGACAGGGGGACAGTGTCGTGCAAGTAGTTATCTATCATTAATTAAAAAGGCCATGATTAGTAATGGTTTTGAAGATATACCAATCATATCACTTAGTCTTAAGAACATGAATCAGAGTGAACAGCCAGGTTTTAAAATTAATTGGCTTAAAGCACTGCCAACTTCTTTTTTTGCTATGTTGTTTACTGATTCATTAGCTAAAATGTATTACGCTCTAGCGCCTAGAGCAAAGATAAAACAACAAGTTGATCAACTCAAGGATCTTTACATAAGAAAATTAGAGCAGGCTATTAGTCAGTATAAAGGTCATAAAGCAATTTATACACTATTAGCCGAAGCAGTTGCTGATTTTAACCAAGTAGAAGTTCTAAACAAAAATTGCCCACAAATTGGTATTGTAGGTGAAATCTATGTTAAATATAATAATTTTGGTAACCAACACAGTATTGATTGGTTAATTGATCAAGGCATTGAGCCAGTGATACCTCCAATGCTCGAATTTTTTGTTCAAGGCTTTGTAAATTTTGATAGTAATATTGATAATCACCTTGAATCAAAAAGGTATCTTTCCTATTTATTACACTTTTTTGAGAAGATTGCACAACGTTATATTGATAAAACTAATCAAATTCTGGCTAATTTTAAATATTATCAACCATTTCATAATATCCGTGATATAGCAAAAAAAGCTGAACAAATTCTTAATTTAAGTAACCAATTTGGAGAAGGCTGGTTGATCCCAGCAGGCATCATGAGTTTTGCTGAGTATGGTATTAACAATGTCATTAGTTTGCAACCTTTTGGCTGTATTGCTAATCATGTGGTTTCAAAAGGTGTTGAAAAACGTATGCGTGACTTGAATCCTAAACTTAATTTATTGTATTTGGATTTTGATGATGGGGCAGGAGAAGTAAACGTGCTAAATCGTTTACATTTTATGGTTAGCTCATTAAAGTATACGCAATTACAACGTATTGTTTAATAACTATAATGGCTTATGGTTATGTGATAATGTATAAAATTATTCATAGTAATGCATTTACAAGGAGGATCAGTTAGTTGTGTTGTCGATTTATCAATTAAAACCAAAATTTCAAGCATTACTTAGACCATATGCCAATGCTCTTTATAAAGCAAATTTTACAGCCAATCAAGTAACATTAATAGCTGGATTTGGATCGATTTTTATCGCTTTCATTGTTGGAGTATTAGCCAAATATCAATGGATTTTTTTTCTTATTCCAATATGGATGTTTATCCGTATGGCACTTAATGCCATTGATGGTATATTAGCAAGAGAATATTACCAAAAATCAAATTTAGGTGCTTATTTAAACGAAATTTGTGATGTTGTGTCTGATAGCGCATTGTTACTCATTTTTACACAAATTGAATGTGTCAATAACTATTTAGTCATTTTAGTGGTTTTATTGTCGTTATTAACAGAATACAGTGGCGTACTAGGTGTTATGATTGGTGCTTCACGGCGGTATGATGGACCAATGGGTAAGAGCGATCGAGCATTTGTGCTTGGTGGAATTAGTCTAGCGATTGCTACTTATTTATTACCTTTAAGTTACATCAATGCGCTATTATGGATCATTAGTATTTTGCTTGTTTGTACTGTAATTAACAGAATACGAAATGGCATTCAAGAAGTCAAAAAATAACGAGGGAAAATATGCGTCAACAGCAACAAAAAACATTTATTAGTTATGATGGCTGTCAGTTATTCTATCGCTATTGGCCTGTTGTTGATAGCAATGCTAATCAACCTAAAGCAATAGTCATTTTTCATCGTGGACATGAACATTCAGGACGTGTTGCGCATCTTGCTGATGAATTAAATCTACCAGATTATCAAATGTTTGCTTGGGATGCTAGAGGTAATGGCCAATCAGAAGGTGAGCGAGGAGATGCTCCTAATTTTGCAACATTAATTAAAGATGCTAACTGTTTCATTGAACACATCATGCAGGAGTATAACCTTCGTCAAGAAAATATTGCTATTATAGCCCAAAGTGTTGGTGCTGTGATTGCTACGGCATGGGTACATGACTATGTGCCAAATATTCGTGCCTTGGTATTAGGTTCACCAGCTTTTAGCGTAAAATTATATGTACCATTAGCGGTGCCAGGATTGAAATTACTATATAATTTGAAAGGGAATTTTTTTGTTAATAGCTATGTCAAACCTAATTTATTAACGCATGATTTAGAAAGAGCAACTTCGTTTACAAAAGACCCATTAATTACTCGACCTATTTCTGTACGACTTTTGCTTGATTTATATTCAGTATCAGATCGTGTTGTTAAAGATGCAAATGCAATCACCGTCCCAACACAATTGTTAGTTTCTGGATCGGATTATGTAGTAAGACGAAAACCGCAAAGACAGTTTTACGATAATTTGGGCGCACAACAAAAAGAATTTCACATTCTCCCAGGGTTTTATCATGATACATTTGGCGAAAAAGAACGAAAATTCGCTATCGATCGTGCAAGACGATTTATTATTGGTTGTTTCGCCAATCAAATTTGTGTACCGCCATTAGTTAATGCTGATCTTGTAGGATATACTAGGCAAGAAGCAGATAATTTAACGATGCCTCCATCGGGTTTGATTAAACCTATATACTGGAAGTTTATTAAAGCCAATTTAAAATATGTCAGTAAAATATCTGACGGAATTAGGCTTGGTCTCGATACGGGATTTGATTCGGGTAGTACGCTTGATTATGTTTACCGTAATGAACCATCGGGGACATCAAAATTGGGGCGTTTTTTTGATTATGTCTATTTACAATCTATTGGTTGGCGAGGAATTCGACAACGAAAAGTACATCTTGAAGAGTTATTAAAACTAGCTATCAATAAATTATATGATCAGAACTATTCTGTCGATATTGTTGATATAGCAGCAGGGCATGGGCGTTATATTTTAGAAACGATTAATCAAATTGCCAATAAACCCAATTCGATTTTACTACGAGATTATAGTGATATTAATGTGCTTGCAGGTCAAACATTAATAGAAGAGAAAGGATTAGTAAATATAGCACGTTTTGAAAAAGGCGATGCTTTTAATCGTGAGCAACTAGCCCAATTATCACCTAAACCAACTTTAGCTGTTGTATCTGGTTTGTATGAGCTGTTTAGTGATAATCAGTTGATACGTAACTCTTTATCTGGCCTTGCTGACTCAATACCTGAAGGGGGATATTTAATTTATACCAATCAGCCATGGCATCCTCAATTGGAATTTATAGCAAGAGCGTTAACATCACATCGTGATGGTCAACCATGGATTATGCGAAGACGAACTCAACGTGAAATGGATCAGTTGGTTGCAACTGCTGGGTTTAAAAAAATAACAATGCGTATTGATCAGTGGGGGATTTTTACTGTATCGCTAGCACAACGAATAAAATAATGGATAAAGTAAAACTAGGATTTAATAAGCTAACTATTTATAAGTTTATATGGTTAATTTGTTTAGCTATTTTCTTTTTTACTAGCTATAATTTTGCCAATTGGTTTACCTCTACACGTAGTGATGTAGGAAGTATAGTTTTTAAATGGGAACATTCAATTCCATTGTGGTCTTGGTCTATCGTACCTTATTGGTCGATAGACCTTATGTATGGACTAGCAATATTACTTGTTTGCTCTCATCGAGCTCTAAAAATACTTTGTCTTCGACTTTTATCCGCTCAGATTATTTGTATTATCTGTTTTTTGATTTTTCCGCTTAAGTTTTCTTTTGAGCGCCCAATATTAGATGGATTATCGGGATTATTATTTGATATTTTGATGGGATTTGATAAACCTTTTAATCAAGCGCCATCGCTTCACATTACATTATTGGTTATTTTATGGCAATTTTATGCTAGCTATTTTCGTGGTGTGTGGCGCTATATTTTACATATTTGGTGTTTATTAATTGCTTTATCTGTATTAACAACTTGGCAACATCACTTTTTTGACGTTCCTACTGGGGTCGGAGTAGGGTGTTTCTGTATTTGGTTATGGCCAGATGATAGTCTATCACCAATAAAAAATTACCAATTACCTAAGCAGTATTTTTGGAGTAGTGTTTATTTTTTACTGTTCGCATTTTCCTTTTATATTGCTATTTACTTTTATTCATGGGCATTGTGGTTATTATGGTTTTCTGTTGCATTTTTATTAGTTTCAGTAAACTATTTACTAGTTGGCACAGTCGGTTTTCAAAAACAGACTAATGGAAAATTTAATCTTGTAGTTACTATTTTATATCTGCCTTATTTTGCGATTATATGGGTTAATTCACGATTGTGGACATTTAAAAACAAGTCGGTAGATTTGATTTGTGATAATGTTTATTTAGGTAGAATACCTTCCAATAATACTTTGCGCACAAATCATTTTTTCTCAATTGTTGATCTTTGCGCTGAATTACCAATTCCTCATTTTAATGGTCAGTACAATCTCATCCCTGTATTAGATATGACGCCACTGACGATTGAACAATGTCAACAAGCAGCTGAAATTATTAATCAGCATTACAAAAAAGGTAAATTATTAGTCTGTTGTGCTTTGGGATATTCGCGCAGTGCTACCGCTATTATTGCTTGGTTATTGTTAACTAAAAGAGCATCGAACTTAGATGAAGCAATAAGTATGGTAAAAGAACGCCGTCATACAATTGTTATTACAGCCAAGCAACGAATAATTTTGTTAGACTGGTTTTTACAAATAAAAAAAGGAAGTCAGTATGTTAAATCATGATGAATCAAAAAAATTAACAACAGATTGTCAAACATCACTTGTGATATTTTGTGGATTACTGACTATCAGTTTATTAATTGGTTTATTATTGTTGTTTTTCACTATTACAGCATTATGCTTTGGATTGATCTCAAATTGGATGATTAACGATGCTTTACCATTAACCTTATTTTGTTTTGCTGCCTTTATTATGGGATTGATTGGGATTTATTACACATTAAGAATTCAATTTGATAAACAACTGTTTAATTATTTGTCTACTCGCAACAAACAACTCGCTAATACACTTATTGAGTTAGATAATGTTCTGTTAACCCTTCATTTAATTAAGTCCAATCAGTTAATAAAACGAACTATCATTGAACGCCAACAAGGTACGTTAAGGTTATTTAGAAAACAAATAACATTACTGATTATACAAATTATATTATTAATAGGAGCATGGTTTAGTGGCATTATTCAATCTTGGTAATTCAGTTAAAGTAAAATTGGTTCATATTTAACAGCGGACAAGCAATAAGGAGAAAGGAATATGCCTAATTATCAAAATGATACCTTATTATTATTTGCTGGTATTGGTATTTTACTTGTTATTGCCTCTACTGTAGGTTGGCTATTAAAACGGCATCTTAGTAGTCCAAATAGTGTAATTGATAATCTTATCACTCGCATTAATGCATGGTGGGTAATTGTGGCTGTTATAGGTATTGCATTCTTGATAGGAAAATTTGCGGTAGTTTTTCTGTTTTTCGTAGCATCTGCTATTGCATTACGAGAGTTTTTAATTTTAACGCCTGCTAATCGTTATGATTCTTATGCATTGATATTTGCCTATTTCATTGCTTTACCTTTGCAATATATTTTAGTTGCTATATCGTGGTATGGATTATTTAGTATTTTTATCCCTGTTTATGGATTTTTATTATTAGCCATTTTGGCGGCAATAACCGGTTCAACTTATAATTTTTTGGAGAGAACAGCTGAAGTACAATGGGGATTAATGATTACAGTATATAATATTTCTTGCGTACCAGCATTATTAATATTACCAATTGATAATTATCAGGATCGCAATCTTCTTTTGATTGCTTTTTTAGTATTGGTTGTAGAGCTTTCAGATGTGTTGCAATATGTGTTTGGAAAATTATTCGGTAAACATAAAATTAGTCCAAATTTATCGCCATCTAAAACGGTTGAAGGATTTATTGGAGGAACCTTATCAGCAAGTTTAATTGGTGCGTGCTTATTTTGGATCACACCTTTTAGTTTTATCCAAGCAGGGTTTATTTCACTCATGCTTACATTATTTGGTTTTTTAGGCGGTTTGGTTATGTCTGCCATCAAACGAGATAGAGGTATAAAAGATTGGGGAAATTTAATTAGTGGTCATGGTGGTGTGCTCGATCGTTTAGATTCTGTTTGTTTTGCCGCACCGATCTTTTTTCATCTTGTACGTTATTTTTGGGTCTAACTTTAATATTAACTTTAGATAAGCAAACTAGTTTATCTAAATTATACAAATTCACATGCAAAAAAAGAGCAAAATCGTTTAATTTATGATATAAATACAGTTATAGTTTTAACTTTAAAATATAAATAAGGACTTTATTATGTTAAAAGAGCAAATGGTAGTAAAAAATTCAACGGGCTTGCATGCTCGCCCTGTAACAACACTAGTTAAATTAGCTGGTCGTTATAAATCATCAATTGAGCTTGTTTATAATGATAAAGCAATTAAATTAAAAAGTATGATGGGTTTACTTGGAGCTGGGGTTAAAGGTGGTTCAACTGTAGAAATCATCTGTGATGGTGAAGATGAACAAGCAGCAATGGACGAAATCCGTGAATTATTTGCTACAGGTTTTGGTGAGTAATTACAACATTAGCTAGCTAATAATTATTTTTTATTTGATTCCGTCGACTTAGGTCGACGGAATTGTTTTTTGAAAGGCGTAACTAGATACTTTTAAGTAGACCTAATTTAAAAAGATTAAGTTAATCTTTAATTATTGAATTCAATTCGCTATGATCAATTGAAGGCAACGTTTTGGTAAAACCTTTAGTTAGATAAATTAAATAAATAACCCCAATTGCTAACCAAACTAAACCAACAATCATCGCTGTTGCATCAAGACTTGTCCACAACCACAATGAAAGCAAAACGCCAATTGCAGGTAATAGTCCATACTTAAATAGCATTGATGCTGTTTTTGTATTACCACTAAGGTAGCTTTTGATCACACATAGATTGACAAAAGTAAACGCCACTAATGCACCAAAGCTTATCATTGAGAAAACCAAACTAAGATCTAATACTAATGATAGTAATGAAAAACAAGCGACAAAGATAATCGATAAATAAGGCGTTCTAAAGCGTGGGTGAATTTTATAAAAGATCTGTTTAGGTAGCACGCCTTCACGTCCCATTGCATAAAAAATCCGTGATACGCTAGTCTGTGCAGTCATTGCTGATGCAAAGACGCCAGTTAGATATGCCGCTTGGAAGAAATTGTACATAAAATTGTTACTAATTTGTCTAATAAATTCTATACGATTGATTTTATCAAGGTGGTGCATCACATCAAGGCTTGCCGTATCTTGGTTATCAACAAAACTACTCCACATAGGAAAAATCAGATGACCACAATAAGAGACAACCAAAAAGATACAGCCAGCAATAAGAACTGTCCAAATAATGGCTTTAGGCAGAGATCTTTTTGCATCATTGGATTCTTCTGCCAACGTTGCTATCGCGTCAAAACCTAAAAAAGCAAGGCAAAGTACTGCGGCTCCTGACATTAATCCGCTAAAATCATTAGCATTGATCTTAAGTGGTTTTATTATCACTTCTGGGGTTAAATGGGTATTAGCAAAAGTGAAAAATATAAATAATCCAATAAAAATCATCTGAACAATAATTAAGGTGAAATTTACCGAATTGATCAACTTAATACCCAGATAATTTAAGAGACTAACCCCAATCAATGACCCAAGTACAAATACATAAGCAGGAACGCTAGGAAATGCTTCGTTAAGATAAATACCTAAAACCAAATAATTTAATATTGGTAAAAATAGGTAATCAAGGATTTGTGCCCAACCCACCAAAAATCCAGCTTTTCCACCAAAAGTACGTTGTACATAAGAATAAGCAGAACCAGCAATAGGTAGTTTATTTGCCATACGACAATAGCTTAATGCAGTGAAAAAAATCATGGCAAGGGTGATGATATAGGCTATAGGTAAGTGTCCATTACTTTTAACAGTTACTTCCCCATAAGTGGTAAAGATCCCTAAAGGAACCATATAAGCTAAACCAAATGCAATTAATGCAGGTGTGGTTAAAACTCGTTTCATTTTTATTGCGGACATGACTTACTTTGCTCCTCTGTCCCAAAAAACAATAAAAAACTACTAAGTATAGTTTTGCCTTTTTACCCGCTTAAAGCGGCAGGGAATTCTGCCATATTATAATAATTATGCAAGCTAATTTTTTGTAAAAAATATTAAAGCGGGCAAATTATAAACTTTAAAGTATATTAGCTGTTAATTAAGACCTATTTAATTTAAACGGGTTAGTTAAAACTTTGAATTTCTATTTTTACATATGAGTAGCAACAGAAATACTAATTTAACAAATCAGTTTATAAAATAAGTATAGATTATTGTATTGATCTTTAGTGGAATTATGAGGTATGGTCAGGAGCTATATGGTATGTGATTGATATGTTTATCGGAGTATTGATTATTGCTGCTATCTTACATTTCACAAAAACGACAGCGGGGAAACAGAAAAAGCAAAAGCAAAAGCAAAAGCAAAAGCAATTGGAGTTGATTAAAGCTTGGATAATTATTTATGCTACACCACTAATAATTGTGGTGTAGTAATTTGACATAAAAAAGTTAAATTTTAAATTACATCATTTTGATAAACCGTTTTACCGCCAACAATAGTTGTTAACACGTTAACGTTTTGGATATCATTAGTTGGTATGGTAAATGGGTTGCGATCTAAAATAATTAAATCAGCAAATTTACCTTTTTCAATTGAACCAATATATTCATCTTGATTTAATACATATGCAGCATTGATAGTAGCACTACGCAATACTTCAGTAATAGTTAAATTACGATCGCTGTCTAATCGTGGATGATCAGCATCAATTTGTCGAGTCATAGCAATTTGGAAATCATACCATTCGTTTAAAGGATCAATTGGCCAATCGCTACCAAATGCACAGTTTACACCAGCATCAATGTATTGCCCGTGCGCTTCTAATCCATTATAACGTTCTGGACCAAATAGAGTTTGATACTGCTCAACCATTGCTGAACTACAACCAGCCCACTGAAAAGAAAATACTACGCAAGCATTTAATTGTTTATATCTGGCAAACTGGTGTGTTGCGCTTAGTTCGTTATGTGCAGTGCTTGGACGGATATCTGCATCAGGTAAGGTTTTTCGCATTTTTTCAATAGCGTCAAGTACTACTTCAATTGCCCCTTCACCAACAGTATGCATATGTGGATGAAAACCTGCTTTTGCGGATTCAAGTATTAATGCATCTAACATTTCAGTGGAATAATAAAGATCACCGTAACGATCTTTTTCGTTTTCTAACTGATATGGTTTAAGTAATCGTGCCGTCATCAAAGGTGCTTGCATTACGCCATCTACAAATAACTTAGTATGTGATATTTTAATGCCTGGTTTAGGTTGCCAGTTTTTATCATCATAACGAGTGGCAAACTGTTTTACTTTCTCAATGACATTTGGAATATCGGCAATTGATGACACATCATCAGGTGGCAATTCCCGAGCGCCGAACAGGCGGATAGAAAGCCCATCTTGTTGCTGTAGTCTTAAAAAGGCATCGGCTTGAGTTTCAGTAATTCGAGCATCCATAACAGCAGTAACGCCTTGTTTATTTAATTCTGCTTGCGATAATTTAGCAATATTAAGTGCTTGTTCATCAGTTAATTTAGAAATACTATCAAAAGCACGCATGGCTGGGGCATCTTCTAATATACCATTTAATTCGCCGTCATCAGTACGACCAATTTTACCATCCGATGGTTCTGGAGTGTTTCTATCTAAACCAAATTTCTCTAATGCTATACTGTTAGCAACCAAAGTATGGCAATCATTTGAAAACAAAATAACAGGGCGTTTTGTATTGAGTTTATCAAGATCAAAACGAGTAATATCTGTACCAATTGGCAACACTTCTTGGCGTAACCAACCACGGACTTGCAACCAATTAGCGTTATGATTGGGATTATCTTTATCTAAATAGTCTTGGATAATAGCTAAAGTCTCATCAATAGTTAAACTTTGGTAATTTAAATTACATGATGATAATTGCATGCCACCCCAAAAGGTGTGTAAATGTGAGTCAATAATGCCAGGCATCATTGTTTTACCTTGCAAATCATAAATTATTGTATGATTATCAACATAGTGACTGTTATTTATTTCTTGCGTGGAGCCTGTTGCAATAATATAGCCATTTTCAATTGCGATAGCTTCACACACGCTGTCTTGCTTATCTGCGGTGTAAATATAGCCATTAATATAAATAACATCAGCTTTAACCATTATGAAGGATTCCTTAAATAAAGATAGAAATGAAAGGCTCACGATAACAGATTTATAAAAAATTTGTCAAACGCAATAATTTTCTTTATTGTGTGAGCAGATTATGCTACAAATAGCTATTTAGTTACAGCGTCACAAGGTGAACGGATGAAATATCAACAGCTAGAAAACCTTGAATGCGGTTGGAAATGGAACTATCTAGTTAAGAGACACTTAGAAGGTGAGTTAATTACACGCTATATTGAAAAAAGTGCTGCGCAACATGCGGTCAATGAGTTATTGTTGTTAGAACATAACCCAACTGGTGTTGTTGATTGGATAAAAAAGCATTTAAACCCTGACTTAGATAATCGCTTGAAGCAAACTATTCGGGCAAGGCGAAAGCGCCATTTTAATGCAGAACAACAATATACTCGGAAAAAATCCATTGATTTGGAATTTTTAGTCTGGCAACGATTGGCTAATTTAGCTAAACGCCGTGGATGCACGTTGTCACAAACCATTACTCAATTAATTGAAGATGCAGAGCAGAAAGAACAATATGCAACAAAAGTATCAACAATTAAAGATGATTTACTATCACTCTTAGATGTAAATATTGATAGTAAATAATACAAACAACAGAATAGAAAGGTTTAATTATGGGAAAATCCCTTGTTATTGTCGAATCACCAGCTAAAGCAAAAACGATCAATAAATATCTTGGTAAAGATTTCGTGGTTAAATCAAGTGTAGGTCATATTCGCGATCTACCTGTGAGTGGTAGTAGCCAACGAGCTGAAAAATCAACAAAAGACAAAAAAGATAAAGCAGATAAAAAAGTTAAACGTTCAGAAAGACAGGTCTTGGTTGATCGCATGAGCGTCGATCCATATAACGGTTGGAAAGCGCATTACGAAATTCTACCAGGTAAAGAAAGGGTAGTATCTGAACTGAAAAAACTGGCTAAAGATGCTGACATGATCTATCTCGCAACCGATTTAGATAGAGAAGGGGAAGCCATTGCATGGCATCTTAAAGACGTGATAGGTGGTGAAGATAGCAAATATCGTCGTGTTGTTTTTAACGAAATTACCAAAACGGCGATCAAAAATGCTTTTAATGAACCATCGATGCTTGATATGGATCGTGTTAACGCCCAGCAAGCACGTCGATTTATGGATCGGGTAGTTGGCTTTATGCTATCGCCATTACTTTGGAAAAAGGTTGCTAGGGGGTTATCAGCTGGTCGTGTACAATCTGTTGCTGTACGCCTTGTTGTTGAGCGTGAACGCGAAATTCATGCTTTCATTCCTGAAGAATACTGGGATCTGTTTGCTGATTTGAGCACGGCTAAAAATGAGCCATTAAGTTTACAAGTTACTCATTATAAAAACGATGCATTCGAACCTAAAGATAAAGTTGCCATTGATATTGCGCTAGCTGAACTTAGTAAAAACCAATATCAAGTAACTAATATTGAACAAAAGCCAACTAAAAGTAATCCAACAGCACCTTTTATTACCTCAACTTTACAGCAAGCAGCAAGTACTCGTCTTGGTTTTGGTGTTAAAAAAACCATGATGTTGGCTCAAAGATTATATGAAGCAGGTTACATTACCTATATGCGTACTGACTCGACCAATTTAAGTCAGGATGCGCTAGCGATGGTACGTGATTATATTGGTAAAAATTTTGGCGATAAATATCTACCAAAATCGGCTAATGTATACAGTAGTAAAAAGAACTCGCAAGAAGCGCATGAAGCGATTCGCCCATCAGATGTTACTATCTTAGCTGATAATCTTAGTGATGTTGAAGCTGATGCCGCTAAATTATACCAACTAATTTGGCGCCAATTTGTAGCTTGCCAAATGACATCGGCTGAATATAACTCAACAACAATTTCGGTTAATTCAGGTGATTTTACTTTAAAAGCCAAAGGTCGGACATTGCGTTTTGATGGTTGGACTAAAGTGCAGCCACAGCTAGCCAAAAATAATGAAGATAAAATATTACCATCACTATCGATAAACGATAAGCTTGATTTAATTAACTTAAATCCAAATCAACATTTTACCAAACCACCAGCAAGATATAACGAAGCATCTCTTGTTAAAGAGCTTGAAAAGCGAGAAATTGGGCGACCATCGACTTATGCAACCATTATTTCGACAATTCAAGATCGTGGTTATGTGCGTTTAGATAATCGTCGGTTTTATGCTGAAAAAATTGGTGAAATTGTTACCGATAGACTTAGTGAAAACTTTAATGATCTAATGAGTTATGATTTTACAGCACGTATGGAACATGCTCTGGATGAGATTGCTCATAAAAAACAAGAATGGCGTGAAGTGCTTGATCAGTTTTTTAGTGACTTTAGTCAGCATCTTGAGGTTGCTGAACAAGCACCAGATAAAGGTGGAATGCAGCTTAATCCATTGGTGCTAACACCTGAAATTAAATGTCCAAATTGTGGGCGTGAAATGGGTATTAAAACTGCCGGTACCGGTGTATTTTTAGCTTGTTCAGGCTATGCGTTGCCACCTAAGGAGCGTTGTAAACAGACCATTAACTTAATTCCTGAGCACGAAACATTAAATATTCTAGAAGAAGCTGAAACAGCAGAAACTGATGCTTTAAGAGCCCGTAAACGCTGTCCAAAATGCCACACGGCTATGGATAGTTATCTACTTGATAATGAACGAAAACTGCATATCTGTGGCAATAACCCGATTTGTGATGGTTTTATTGTCGAAAAAGGTAACTTTAAGGTTAAAAGTTATGAAGGGCCAATTATTGAATGCGAAAAATGTGGTTCAGAAATGCATTTAAAATCAGGGCGATTTGGCCTATATATGGGCTGTACTAATCCTGATTGTAAAAATACGCGTAAGATCTTAAAAAATGGTGATGTTGCACCACCAAAAGAAGACCCAGTTGATCTACCAGAACTAAAATGCACCAAGTCAGATGCACATTTTGTATTACGTGACGGTGCTGCGGGTATCTTTTTGGCGGCGCATAATTTTCCAAAATCAAGAGAAACACGCGCACCTTTGATAGAAGAGTTACAACGTTTTAAAGAGCGCTTACCCGAAAAATTCATTTATTTGACCGAAGCACCAAATAAAGATCCTAATGGTAATCCATCAATTGTTCGTTTTAGCCGTAAAAATAAACAACAATATGTTACTTCTGAAGTTAATGGAAAATCGACAGGTTGGGTGATGCAATATATAGATGGAAAATGGATCAATAGCAAAAAGTAGGTAGGCACGTCTGAATTTTGTTAAAAACTTTCAGGAAAGTATGCGTTTTAGTATAAAATAATTATTCTTTTGCGCTAGGCTGTGAAATGACTTACCTTAGCAATTCTTCCTTTTGTAATGTTATTAAAAAGGAAGAAAGGCATACAGTTAAAGGAGCGTTTGAGTGTTATGAAATTGCAACAATTACGCTATATTGTTGAGGTCGCAAATAACGACCTCAATGTATCGCTAACATCCGAAAAACTGTATACCTCTCAACCCGGTATAAGCAAACAAATAAAATTATTAGAAGGCGAGCTCGGCGTTCAGATATTTACTCGAGTGGGTAAACACCTTTCTCAAATCACACCGGTTGGTGAAAAAATCATTGCTCTTGCCCGAGAGATCCTCAATAAGTCCAATGATATTAAGATTATCGCCAAAGAGTTTAGTCAACCAAATCAAGGCTCATTAACAATTACCACTACCTATACTCAAGCTCGTTATACATTGCCAGTTGTGATTCAACAGTTTATGCAGCAATATCCAAATATTACATTGCATATGGAGCAAGGATCATCCCCTCAATGTATTTTACAAACTCAAGAAGGTCTGGCTGAATTTGCTATTGTGACCGATATCTCACAGCTTAGCGATGATATGATAGCCTTACCTTGTTATCACTGGAACCAAGCTGTGATTGTGATGAAAGATCATCCGCTTGCCAAAAGTAAATTAATTTCTATTGAAGAGCTTTCAAAATATCCGTTAGTTAGTTATGATTTTTCTAATGATGGTTCAGATTTAAATCAAGCTTTCTTGCGTGCTAACCAATCACCTAATATTGTTTTTAGCACAACGGATGCCGAGTTAATTAAAACTTATGTTAAATTAGGTGTCGGCGTTGGTATTGTGGCAAAAATGGCGGTGATCAATACTTCAGATGACGATTTAGTTGTACTTAATGCTGGACATATTTTTCCTTACAGCACGACCTATATCGTTTTTCCTCGCTCATTATATTTACGCAGTTATATGTATGATTTTATCAGTCAGTTTTCGCCTCATTTGAATCGACAAGCTGTAGACAAACTTATGTTATGTGAAAACAATTCCGAAGTATTAACGATGTTTAACGGGGTTAAATTACCGGTTTACTAATTTATTCTATCTTTTTTTATGAGAATAAAAAATTGAAACAAAGTGCGACATAACTCGCACTTTGGATGGGTTATAACTATTTATGTCTTGCTTTTAAAATACCAATGACATCTTGTAAAGACAGATTCTGGTCTTGGAGTAAAACTAATAAATGATAAATTAAATCGGCAGATTCATTTTTTAGTTCCTCGCTGTCATGAACTGTTGCTGCAAGGGCTGTTTCAACGCCTTCTTCTCCCACTTTTTGAGCTATGCGTTTAGTGCCGTCATGATACAGTTTTGCGGTATATGATGATTTAGGATCGGCATTTTTACGCCCTGCAATTATCTGTTCTAATTCAAATAAAAATCCCCATTGAGTTTTAGTCGAAGCAAAACAACTTGTTGAGCCGGTATGGCAAGTTGGGCCAACTGGATCAACTAAAATCAATAACGTATCATTATCACAATCGGTTGAAATACTCACAACATTAAGAAAATTGCCAGAAGTTTCACCCTTTGTCCAAAGGCGCTGTTTGGTTCGTGAATAAAAAGTGACTTTGCCGCTATTTTGTGTTTGTACTAACGCTTCTTGATTCATATAGCCAAGCATTAACACATCGCCCGAAACATAATGCTGAATAATGACCGGCATTAAATTATCCACTTTTTGCCAATCCAGTTGTTGTAAATCTAATTGGGTATTGCAATTTTGCGTTAACATAATCGAATATTTACTCCATGCTGTGCCAAATATTGTTTAAGTTCACCAATATTAATAATTTGTTTATGAAAAACTGAGGCAGCTAATGCTCCATCAACTTGTGCTTCATTAAATGCCTGTAAAAAATGCTCAATAGTACCAGCACCGCCTGAAGCAATTAGTGGCACGTTGCATACTTCTCGAACGGCGTTTAGTTGAATAATATCATATCCATTACGAACACCGTCTTGGTTCATCATATTAAGAACAATTTCACCTGCACCACGTTTTTGTACCTCCTGTACCCAGTCGAGAGTGTTCCATTTTGTGGCAACGGTACGTTTTTCGTCACCAGTAAATTGATAAACATGATAATTGTTTGACTGTTTGTCATACCAGCTATCAATGCCAACTACAATGCACTGTACTCCGTAACAATCTGCAAGCCGTGTAATTAAACTAGGATCAGCAAGGGCAGGGGAATTAATCGAAATTTTATCAGCTCCAAAGGTTAATATTTGACCTGCATCTTCAACCGTTTTAATACCACCAGCAACACAAAAAGGGATATCAATCACTTCGGCAACTTTTGCGATCCAACTTTTATCGACAACACGGCCATCTGACGAAGCGGTGATATCATAAAAAACGAGCTCATCTGCGCCTTCTTCTGCATATCTTTTTGCTAAGGGGACTATGTCTCCAATAATTTCATGATTACGAAATTGTACACCTTTAACCACTTGTCCATCGCGAACATCTAAACAGGGAATTATTCTTTTGGCCAACATGAAATTGCCTCCTGAACTGTAAATTTTTCTTCAAGTAAAGCACGGCCAACAATGACACCTTTAACACCACTGTCTTTCAGTGCTTTGACATCACTCAATTGACCAATTCCGCCAGACGCTTGAAAAGCAATCTGTGGGTATTTACGACTAATTTCCTGATACAACTTAACGTTTGAGCCACTGAGTGTGCCATCTTTGGAAATATCTGTACACAATACATGCCTTAAGCCATAAGGAAGGTAATCATCAATCACTTGTTCTAGTGTCTGACAGGAATCTTCTTGCCATCCATGAATAGCGACATATTTATTTCCTTGGTTGTCAATGCGGACATCAAGAGCCAATACTAGCCTTTCTGCACCATATTTTGAAAACCACTGTTTGACTAATTCGGATTGCTTAATAGCTGTCGAACCAATTACTATGCGAGCAGCGCCGGCAGATAGCAATGATTGTATATCTTTTTCGGTACGAATTCCTCCACCAACTTGAACCGGTATTTGCACACCATTAATCAGATTTTGTATTAGCAAAATTTGGCGTTTTTGGGGATCTTTCGCACCTGTTAAATCAACAAGATGTAACAGTTTAGCACCTTGTTTTTCATAATCCTGTAAGCGTAAAAGAGGATCGTTACCATAATCACGTTTTTGTCCATAATCACCTTGATGTAATCGCACCACATTGCCATCAATTAAATCAAGAGCAGGAATGATGGTTGGAAAAGTTGTCATAGCTACATCTCCAAAAAGTTTTTTAGCAATTTTGCACCGGCCAAGCCAGAACGCTCGGGATGAAATTGCACGCCGTAAAAGTTGTCTTTTTGCACGGCTGCGGTAAAGCTTTCGCCGTAATTGGTTTCTGCTATTGTTGCTGAGCATAATGGCATCGCGTATCCATGTACAAAGTAAAAATAAGCATCATCAGGAATATCTCGAAATAGATGATGACCGGCTTTAGGGGAAACCTGATTCCACCCCATATGTGGTAAAGGTAAACCACAATCAGGAATTTCTCTAACTTTTTCGTGAATAATTCCCAATGTGTTAACATGTCCTTCGGTACTATAATCGGCTAAAAGTTGCATACCAAGGCAGATCCCTAATACAGGTTGAGTACAGACTTTGATAAGTTCAATTAAATGACGCTCTTTTAATTTTTCCATTGCTGAACTTGCGGATCCTACTCCAGGTAAAAACAACTTATCTGAGCTGAGCACGATATCAGAGTCAAGGCTAATTATTGGATCATAACCTAATCGTTGCACGGCATATTTGACCGAAGATAGATTAGCACAGCCAGTATCGAGGATGACAATCTTCATTTATAGCACTCCTTTTGAGCTTGGTAATCGGTCACTTTCAATTTTGATGGCTTGTTTTAATGTTCTAGCAAAAGATTTAAATAAACTTTCTACTTTATGATGATCATTATCGCCTTCTGTTTCAATATGCAATGTAATAGCCATAGCATAACTTATTGAGTAAAAGAAATGTTCTACCATTTGCGTGCTCATATCGCCAACTTTAGGGTGAGTAAACTCTGCTTTAAATTTTAGATAAGGGCGTCCTGAAATATCTATTGCACATCTGGCCAAACACTCGTCCATAGGGATAACAGAGGCATAACGGGTAATACCACGTTTATCACCGAGTGCTATTTTTAGTGCCTCTCCTAAAGCTAGTCCAGTATCTTCTATGGTATGATGATCATCAATATGTAAATCACCATCAACTTGGATATTGAGTTTAATTCCACCATGAGTCGCAATTTGATCGAGCATATGATCAAAAAAACCAATTCCAGTATTAATTTGACTGCCACCTTGGCGATCAAGCCACACTTCAACAAGTATTTTAGTTTCTTTAGTATTGCGTTCAACTTTTGCATAACGATCTTTAGTGGTTAATCGTTGGGCGATTTCGTCCCAATTTAAATTTTCAGGATGATATCGTAATCCTTGGATTTGCATGTTTTCAGCCAATTGAATATCTGTGACCCTGTCACCAATAACATAACTGTTTTGTTTATCTAATTTACCACTAGTAAGATATGGCAAAACTAATTGGATTTTCGGCTTACGACACTCACAATTATCTTCTGGAAAGTGTGGGCAAATTAAGACATCCTCAAAATTAACACCTTGCGATTTAAAAATCTGCATCATCAAATTGTGTGGACCATCAAAATCAGCCTGTGGATAGCTACTAGTCCCGAGCCCATCTTGATTGGTGACCATCACTAAATGGTATCCCGCAGTTTGTAGCTTGAGTAGGGCTGGGATAACATTAGGTTCAAAAGCCAATTTTTCAAACTGATCAACCTGAAAATCAACTGGAGGTTCAGTAATTAGTGTGCCATCTCGATCAATAAATAAGTACTTTTGTAACATCTTTGCTCCTATTTAATTGTTTTGAGCGCAGAAATGACTGCCTCGCACTCTGCTTGGGTTCCAATGGTAATACGAATAATATTTTGTTGCCCAATAGATCTACTTTGATCTCGTAAAATAATACCTTGGCGCCATAAAATATTAAATACATCTTTATCATGTTGAAATTTAACACACAAATAGTTGGAATAACTTGGATAAACTTTTTCGACAATTGGCAATTGTCGAAGTAAATTGGCAAATTTTTCCTTTTGATTATTTAAATTTACCACATGTAGCTTCATAGTATTCACACCATCTTTACTCAATGCTTGAGCTGCAATATCAGCAACAGGGGTTGCTAGAGGGTATGGTGCAATAACCTTCTGTAAGGCTTCGATCACAGGTTTATTAGCAATGGTGAAACCGCAACGTAATCCAGCCAAAGCAAAGGCTTTGGATAATGTTCGTAAAATCACCAAGTGAGGATAGTCATTAAGCCAACTAACGACACTAGATTCAGGCGAAAACTCAATATAAGCCTCGTCAATAATGACCAAAGCACGATCTTTGGCAATATTAAGTAAAGCTTTGATATCATCAGAATCGATTAAATTACCGGTCGGATTATTTGGTGAACAGACATAAATTAGTTTTACAGTATCAATATTTTGTTTTATACCCTCAAGATCAAGCTGCCAATCAGAAGTGGTTGGCACAGTTTTGGTTTTAATACCTAATGTCTCAGCACTTACTTGGTACATACCATAAGTTGGTGGACAGTACAAAATGCTGTCTTTTTCAGGCTCACAAAATGCACGCATTAAAAGCTCAATGGCCTCATCAGCTCCTCGGCTAACAAGCACTTGTTCAGTTTTAACCCCTGCATATTGTGCATAGCGACAGATAACCTTTTCTGGTTGTGGTTCTGGATAACGGTTTAAGGTTTGATCGGTCAATTCAAAATGTGGAGCAACGGGATACTCGTTTGCATTTAGCCACACATCGCCTTGACCACCAATTCGCCGAGCAGATTGATAAGGTGTTAATTGCTGAACATTTTTTCGAACTAATTTATTGATATCCATTTTAGCCACCTATTTTTGATTTGTTGAATTTAATACTGATAGACGAAGACTAACTGCTTGTTTATGAGCGGTTAGTTGTTCAGCCTCTGCCATAAGCTCAACGGCATTACCTATTGCTTTTAATCCTTCTGGTGTTAATTTTTGCACCGTCATACGTTTTTGAAAATCAGCAAGCCCAAGACTAGAATATGTGGCTGTATAACCATAAGTTGGTAATACATGATTGGTTCCTGATGCATAATCACCTGCTGACTCCGGTGACCAATCACCCAAGAAGATCGAGCCAGCACTAGTAATTTGCTCAACTAATTCATCCGCATTCGCAGTTTGAATAATTAAGTGTTCTGGACCATAGCGATTGCTAATAGCAACACATTCATCCAAATCTTTAGTTACAATAAGGCGACTTTCTTGTAATGCTTTTTT
Organism: Gilliamella sp.; assembly: GCF_024104075.1. Lineage (NCBI taxonomy): Bacteria > Pseudomonadati > Pseudomonadota > Gammaproteobacteria > Orbales > Orbaceae > Gilliamella > Gilliamella sp. The sequence goes on from NZ_JAGGHR010000010.1 coordinate 37,607, forward strand.
AGCGATATTTTGGCGCGATAGTTGCGTAAGTTGCTTATCGACTTCAATCGATACTGCTTGTGCTATTTTTTCATCAGGTGTTAACAAAATAACTTGTGAATCAGGACCATGTTCAGCTTGCGACAAAAGATCGGCAGCAATAAAAGCAGGATTTGCTGAACTATCTGCAATCACTAATACTTCAGACGGACCAGCTGGTATATCAATGGCTGCGCCATCAAGTCGCTGACTGACTTGTCGTTTGGCTTCGGTAACGTAGGCATTTCCTGGACCAAAAATCTTATCGACTTTAGGAACCGACTTGGTGCCAAGCGCCATTGCGCCAATGGCTTGTGCACCGCCTAATTGATAAACCTCGCTAACACCACATAATTGTGCCGCATATAAAATTTCGTCAGCAATGGGCGGTGGTGAACATAAAATAACTTGACGACAGCCAGCAATTTTAGCAGGTGTTGCAAGCATTAACACAGTAGATAATAAAGGGGCAGAACCACCCGGAATATAAAGCCCAACTGAATCAATAGGGCGCGTTACTAACTGACATTTTACGCCCGGCATTGTTTCGACCATAATGGATTGATAGGCTTGTGCTTGGTGGAATTTTTCAATGTTGGTAACCGCTAATTGCATGGCTTGTTTTAATTCAGGATTAACACGATTTGCGGCGGCTTTTATGTCTTCTTTTGTAAGCTTTATTTGCTCAATTTGGACTTTATCAAATTTGCGACTTAAAACCTTTAAAGCCTCATCGCCGTGCTGTTTTACTTGTGCCAAAATATCGGCTACTGCCTTGCTAATCGAATCCGAAGCATTAATTGCTGGGCGAGTAAGTAGTTTCCTGCGTTGATCGTCATCACATTGTTGCCAATAAGAGAGTTTCATATTATTACTCCATCATTTTTTCAATTGGTAATACAAGAATTGAACTTGCGCCTAATGTTTTTAATTTTTCCATGGTTTCCCAAAAAAGAGATTCACTACTCACCATATGTAGCGCAACTCGATTTTGCTCGCCTGTTAACGGTAAAATGGTTGGATTTTCGGCACCCGGCAATAGCGCAACAATATCATCTAACACCTCAGTAGGGGCGTGGAGCATAATATATTTGGATTCACGAGCTTGAATAACGCCTTGAATGCGTGTCATGATTTTATCGATTAACGCCTGTTTTATTGGTGACATTTCGCCTTGACGTTGAATTAAGCAGGCTTTTGATTTATAGATAACTTCGATCTCTTTTAGTCCATTGGCCTCAAGCGTTGCACCACTCGAAACCAAATCACAAATTACATCGGCAAGCCCAGCACGGGGGGCAACCTCGACCGAACCATTAAGCAAACATGTTTTAAAAGTAACATTATATTGAGCAAGATAACGGCGGAGCAGGTGAGGGTAAGTGGTGGCAATACGCAAATCATTTAAACATTCTGGTCCTGTATACTCAAAATCACGAGGTGCTGCGATCGACAACCGACAGCCACCAAAATCTAAACTGCGCAATTTTTTAAATTGTGGATCTTCGCCTTCGGCCTGTCTATCTAATACTTCCTCTTCTAAAACATTTTCGCCGACAATCCCAATATCGACAACGCCATCAATAACCAATCCGGGGATATCATCGTCACGAACACGCAAGATATCAATGGGCATATTTTCAGCAAAAGCAATCAAACGCTGTTCTTGAAGATTAATTTTAATACCACATTGGGCAAGTAACTTTTTTGATTCGTCACTTAATCGACCTGACTTTTGCATAGCAATGCGTAAACGCGAATTATCCAACATATCTTTCTCCAAAGTTATCTAAAAATTTATAAACTACAAACAAAAAACCCTCGGAAGTTTGATCTTCCGAGGGTTTCTGCTTGCTTTTGCGACATCACCGGAAGACCAAAGTCTTCCAGCACCAATTGCCCGAAGACTATTCAGGAATGATGGTGATGATGTGTACTAATAGCATTAGTAATAAAAACGCAAAAACAATTCATAAAAATAAAAAACCTTTAACTGAGTTGATAATTAAAGCTACTGAACAAAATATAACAGAATTTATTTGCTCGCAACTTTTTTTTGTTTTTTATGTAAAAAAATCTTTATACAAAAAATAGTCAACAAGTTTAGGTGTAAATTTTTAAAATAGCGTTATTTAATCACTTTTGACTGATGACTAACTTTATAACGGCAATAGAGCTCAAGTTTGTCTAAAAAATGTGGTAAGTTTTGGTCTGTAAATTCACTTTTTATAAAATAACACCCATCGCCTGTGATTTTATAAAATTCGATGATTTCTTTAAACGACATGACCATGTTTTCGAACGAGGTGAATTGATTTGAATTCATATAAATCGTTATAAACTGAAGCTGATTTGTTTTTTCTTTAATAGTAAATTTTTCAATAATATGATTATCATACAATTCTTGAACTCGCTGTCCAACAGCCTGTCCTGACAAATATACTTTTTCGCCAATTTCTTTCCATGATTGACGACTATTTTTTTTAAGTTCATCTAAAATAGCGCGATCTTTTTTATCCATACTTGTTTAGCTTTTTCATTTTGAAAGTAGGTAAGTAATAATACTTTCAATTCATTATGTAACAGATAGCGTAATTATCGCATAATTATCAACTCAAACATAATTTAAGGACAAAACAATGAAACAAGGGTTAATAATTATCGACGTACAAAATGACTATTTCCCAACGGGTAAATTTACTTTAAACAATACAGAATTAACTTTACAAAATACCTTAAAACTACAAAAACACTTTAGAGCACAACAATTACCGATCTTTTATATTCAGCATATAAAGTCTGATCCTCATGCGGATTTTTTTGCTAACGGAAGTTTAGGCGCTGAAATTCATCCAAGTTTGTTACCGCTTGGTAACTTGCATGAGTATCTTGTCAAAAAAACATTCCCTAATAGTTTTTATCAAACTGAGCTACAAAAAAAATTACAACAAGAACAGATCCAGCAGATGGTTATTTGTGGAATGATGAGCCATATGTGTGTTGACTCAACAACACGTCACGCATCCGAACTAGGTTATCAACCGATATTAATCCACGATGCTTGTACAACTTGTGATCTCGAATTTGATGGTAAAACGATTCCATCCCAAGTGGTACATAACAACTTTATGTCTGCCTTAACCAATTTTGCATCGGTTGTAAGTTGTGAAATGTTTGTTCAAACCAAACTGGCTATTTTATAAATTATAGCATTGTAATTAAATGATTATGGATAATGGATGCCAAAAAAGCGATAACATAATTATAAACAATCTAAATTGGCTCGATCACAAACCGAGCCTTTTACTCTTCTAACCCACTCAACCCTAAGTAAAGATCAGTCAGAAAAAGTATTTATTTTATTGAGGTTTTTATTCAACTGTTTTGTCAAAAAAACAACTAATATCTCCCACTCTAATACGCCAAATATTTAGCTAATACACTAAAGCGACCACTTCCTAGCAATGCTAAACTGAGTGCTGTTAGCGCCATAAAGGCAGGATATTCCCAACCGCCACCTGCGTTACTAAATGACCAACCATTCACTGAGTGAATAAATGTAATAACAATCATTTGAATCACTGCCAATAAACTAACAATGCGGGTTAAAATACCTAAAAGCAATAACAAACCGCCGCCAATTTCAAACATAATGGCTAAATAACCAATGAACCAAGGAAAGCCAAGTGATTGAAAATATTGCGCAGTACCTGAGGGAGTAAAGACGAGTAGTTTAGTAAAACCGTGCGCCAAGAACATGACACCCAAGGCAATTCGTAACATGAGTGAAGCTAAATCTGTTTGATATTGTTTCATTTTATTTTTCCTGTAAGTTAATTATTGTGATTGGTTAGCACCATTTGTTTATGATAATGGTTATTATTTTGTAGATAAATAAGCTATTATGTGACTTATTGTCAAAATAAGTGGGACAATTGTTTGGTGTTGGTGAAAGGCAGATGGATAGATCTAATAAATTACTAGAAATGATGGTTTTTGTGGCGGTAGTTGATTGTAATAGTTTTGTTGATGCGTCAGTTAAGTTAAATATGTCTAAGCAGGCAGTGTCACGTTATATTCAAGCATTAGAAAATCGCTTGCAAGTTCGGTTGTTACAACGTACAACTCGCAAAATGGTCATTACCCATGAGGGGCAAATTTTTTATTTGCAAGCTAAAGCCATTATTAATGCTATTACAGAAGCAGAAAATAGCCTCACTTTAGATCATGCAAGTCCACAAGGTATTCTTCGGGTTAATGTGCCTGTTAGTTTTGGTATTTTGCATTTGGCGCCTTTATGGCAAAAATTTATCAATAAATACCCTAAAATTGAGCTAGATATTACGTTGTCAGATCGTGTGGTTGATCTGCTTGAGGAGGGCTACGATCTTGCTGTTCGAATTGGTCGGCTAGAAAGTTCGTCGCTGATTAGTCGTAAGTTGGCAACTACGCAAATCATAGCCGCCGCGTCGCCTGATTATATTGCTAAATATGGCATGCCGAATGATCCTGATGATTTGTTGAATCATAAAATTGTGATGTATAGTCAGTGGGCTAAAAAAGAGCAATGGCATTTTTATAAAGACAATGCCCATTACTCGGTGAATTTAAAAGCGAATATCTATTGTAATAATGGCGATACTTGCCGCCAAATTATGTTACAAGGAGGTGGTATTTCGTTGCAACCTGATTTTATTATTGGTAAAGATATTAAAATAGGCCGTTTAGTTCGTGTTTTGTTGAATTATAAAGTCGAGGATTTGAATATTTATGCCGTTTATCCAAGCCGTAAATTATTACCGCTCCGAACTCGATGTTTAATCGATTTTTTAGTTAGCGAACTAAAAAATTATCAATGATCAGTTAGTTAAAACATAACAGTTATTATTTGATATGTAAAAAATCTTTAGACAAAAAATAGTCAAATGTATTACTGATTTTACAATAACACAGAAATGATTTACATTATGCTAGTTATTAATTGATTATTCAGAAACAATCTTTACTATATATTGTTTTCAAGATTTATTGTCATTATATGAATATCAATAATAAGGCTTTGTGGCAGCAATTCTATATAAATAAAGTAAATCAAATTATTATCTATAATAGGTATGTTTTTTTATAATGAATAACACATTATAAAAAAGCATCATTTAAGAAATTTTAGTGCAATATTAATTTTTACTATAATTTAACACTCATGTTTTATATTTTCTTATTGACTGTTTTTTAAAGAAATAAAACTCTATTATTAACAAGCTTAGAGCAAAGTTTTAATGTTTTTTTGAGTTTTTAAGACAGTTAGTAGATCTTGATTTACACAAGATCGAAAAGAATAAGTATAATAATACCTAAGTTACTATATTTTACATTTGAATATAACAAAGGTTTTCATTAAAGAATGTCTTTAATTAAACATAATGAGTGCGAAATCGCATTTAATAATATCAAGTTTCAACAACGAAAAATATCGTTTTACATGTAATAAATATATTTGATTTTGTTACCCACTTATTTTAGCTAGGTCTATAAATATAATATCTAATCTGAAGTTACCGACCATTTACCGAATTTGTATTTTTAGTAATATTATTTTAGGAGTTTTAAAAAATGAATCTGATCTGGTCAGCAGTTGGGCAAGTTGTTAGTTCTTGTCTTCCGGTTTTTTTGTTAATTTTTCTTGGTTGGTTATGTGTGCAGCAAGGGATCTTTTCGAAGGATTCTAAAAAATTATTATCAGGACTGGTATCAAACTTTGTCTTTCCTGCTTTACTTTTTGTGCATACGTCTCATGCTAAGCCATCGCAAATATTCAATGGCATTTGGATGATTGCATTTTTCTGTACTATGTCATTTTTATGGATAATTTGTTTTTTAACCAATAAATACATTTTGCATAAAGAGTTAAAGTCAACAGCTATGAATGCAATGCTATGCTGTTTTCCAAACATGGGCGGGATGGGTGTTCCTTTCTTGACGTTAATGTTAGGAGCCGCATCAACTATTTCCGTTGCGATTGCTAATTTTGTTGTTGCATTATCATTGATTCCAATGACAATATTTTTATTAGAACTTTGTGATACTAAATTGTCTGGTGGTAAAGTCACCGGTGGTATGATCTTTAGTGCAGTAAAAAATTCACTTATGAAGCCAATGTTTTTAGCCGTTATTTTAGGGTTAATTGTGAGCGTTACCGATGGAACTAAATGGCTACCACATTTTGTGTTTAACACTTTTGATATTATGTCAAATGCCTGTAACTTCATTTCACTTATTGCGGTCGGTGTTGGTATTCATGGTGTTAAATTGAAATTATCTAAACCATTAATGATTAATGTTGTGTTGAAAAGTTTTATTACACCAATTGTTGCACTTATTTCCGTATATCTATTTGGCATAACAGGTATGGAAGCAGAAGAATTAGTTTTCTTATTGGCAATGCCAACGGCATCAACAGCGGTTATTTTGGCTTACAATTGGAATGTTGAGCAAGAACAAGCATCAAGCATTTTCTTTGCATCAACAGTTTTATCTATCTTCATTTTACCAACCTTATTGCTTATTATGGACTTCACCATTCCAGGTGTTGCTTAATTAAAAGCTAAATATAAATGCTCTCATTTAATTTTAGATGAGAGCTTTTATTATCAATTACACGTTTCTTTGGCAAGCCATGCTGGAATTACTCGGGTTGTTTACAGTAATAATAACCACCGTATTTCAAAAATCAACTAAACTTGCTGCTTACAAATGAATGGAAAAGTAAAAAGAGTAATACCAACTTTGGATTAAAATACGGCATAATCAACAAGTATATAGTGATTCAAAAGGTGAAGACTAAGTCTTAATTGATTAATTATTATAATTTTGTTAACCCCCATAAGGTGATTTTAGAAAAAACGCCTTATGGGGTTTTGGAGTGGTTACTTAACCATGAAGTGTAAATAACCCAGTTTTTTTTCTACATATTAACAGTAGCAAGAAATGTAGCGATAATATTGGTAACTAAACTAAAAAGAGCCATTGTTTTTTTAGTTTATTAATTAGAAGCTATAGCGAACACCAGCTAATAAATCAATTGAACTTAGCTCAGCACTAGCATTAGTTCGATAGTATTCATTATGTTTTTTGATGTTTACTTTACCTGCATCCACATAACGAGCAGTGAAATCAACAACCATATTATTATTCAACTTATAAGCTACGCCAGCAGCAACATTCCATGCAAACTTTGTTTTTGTTTTTGATAATGAACGTTCATAATCAACACCATCAACAGAAACGTTATATTTTTCCTTATGGCTATTTTCTAGTTTAGTGAAGGCAACACCAAATCCCGCACCAATAAATGGAGTAATTGGTGAGTCAATATCGATATCATAATAACCATTTAACATTAATGTATTCATGCGGGCTTTGACTTTTTGAGTAGTACGAAGACGATATTCTTCATAATCAGTGTATCTATTTTCTTTTTTATCTGTATTGCCACGTAAGGTAAGAGATAATTCTACACGTGCAGGAATATCATAATTAGAAAAGTTGTAACCTAAATTTAAAGCGCCTGCTAATTTAGTTTTATGCATTGAGTCAAAAATACCATCGTTGATAACAGTGCCGCGACTATGATGTAAGGTATCCTTAATATTTTTCACTTTTATTATAGAAGCTCCTAATTGACCTCCTAGGTAAAGTTCATTTGTTTCAGCATAAGCAAAATTTGAAAAACAAGCAAAAGTTGTTAATGCAATTAATGTCTTCTTCATTTTTATTTCCTTTATTATGGTTGTTTAAAACTTGCTGATTATAAAGCAAATAAATTAAAAATCAATTTTAGGTATTAGGGAATTATTTCAACGAAAAACAAAAGCCGTAATTGTAACTATCCCTTAAAATAGTACAGTAAGAAAGTAGAAAATTCTCTATAGTAACAGATACTTGCCGAGTTAAATCTAAAATCGCAGCCTCAGGGAGAAATCATAAAAAAGCTGTAGTGCCCACAATGCAACGAAAAACATGGGCAAGAGAGCTACAAGCCACTAAATTAATCTCAATTGCCATTAGCTGTCACATTGTGTAATTAAGTCGTTGTGTCTGTTATTATCAATCTCACACAGTATCACCATATTTTATACTTGAATCTTGTACTAAATTTGGGGTATTCACAATAGTTACAAACTTACAAATATACAAAATTTAGGGTGGGTTTAGTTTACTATGAAGTGTAAACAACACGTTTTTTTCTACATATAAATTGATTTACAGGGGCTTTTATAATTAACAGACTACAATCGATAGTTTCCAATCCTCAATTTCTTTCCAATATTTTTTTTCTTGTTCTAAATCAAATAATATCAATTTATTATTTTCAACAAATTCCCGATTAATTTCTATAGTCACTTTAGTTAGTTTATTTTTTATTAATTTTAAACGAAATGCTTGTAAATTAATTTCTGTATTTCGCTGATTATTGATGAGTATAGATAATCTTAGGATTTGCATTAGCGGTATTATATGTTTGTATTCGAACAAACTAAAATAGGGTAGTGTATCTATATTGATAGTCTTTCTATGGTAACGTACAAGAGTAGACAAAAGTAATTGCTGTTCTTCGTTAAATCCGGGTAAATTACTGTTTTGTAAAATATAGCTTGAATGTTTATGAACTGAAGAAAAGTTAATTTTTAACCCTACCTCATGTAACAAAGCAGCCCAATATAAAATAGATTCAAGGCTTGCCGGAATAGATGTTGGTGCTTGTTGTTGCCATTGAGAAAATAAATATTTTGCAGTTTTAACGACTTGCGTAGCATGGCGTTGGTCTATATTGTAATGTTCAGAAAGAGTTTGCGCGGTATTTTGTCTAATATCTCGGAAATTAAGACCTCCAACCAACTCATAAAGCACCCCTTCACGTAATGCGCATGGGCTAAATTGTAAAGTATTTAATCCAAATGCGTTAAAAACCCCACTAAATATAGCTAGCCCGCTGACAAATACACTTTTTCTTTCACTAGAAAGTGAAGGGTAGTTAATATCTTGAAAAGAGTTGAATTCTAAAACATAACTAATTAAATCATCGAGCCTTTTTTGGGTAATAATTCCATCACAAACCCCAATATCTAATAAGATACGATAAATAGACTTGATGGTTCCTGATGTACCAAATGCAACAGTAATATTTTGTTTTTTTATAATATTAATCAAGCTTTCAATTTGTTGTTCGGCGGCAAGCTTTGCTCGTTCAAATGAAATAACGTTAATTTTTTTTTCATGAAAAAACTGTTTAGCATAAGTTATGCATCCCATAGGGCGACTAGCAACAATCAACGGCTTTAGATCATTTCCTCTACCTATAGCAATTTCTGTAGATCCTCCACCGATATCTATTACAAATTTAGTATCATTTGACGATGTTGGTTCTGATGTCATAGTACCTAAATAAATAAGACGTGCTTCTTCTTGTCCCGATATGATTTCTATAGGAAATGGAAATACTTTAGCCGCAGCCATTAAAAATTTATATCTATTTTTTGCAACCCGTAATGTATGAGTTGCTACAACACGAACATTTTCGGGAGGAAAGCCAATTAATCTTTCGGAAAATAGTGTAAGACATTCCAGACCTCGCATAATGCTTGATTCACTTAGATGGTTATTAGCATTAAGCCCTGTGGCAAGATGAATATTTTTTTTATTTTTATAAATGATCTGTATAGCACCATCTATAATACGAGCAATAACCATGTGAAAACTATTTGAACCAAGATCAACTACCGCATATTCATTGAATTTATTCACTTTAAATCCCTTATTCAACCGTTTCTAACTGATTCAAATAATCATAAATGGCATATTGTGCTCTAATTTTTTTCTTATTACCTCTTTGTACATAATTATTAGTTGCATCTTTATCAATAATACGAGCCTTTACATTATCATTGCATTGAATATTAAAAATATTATGGATAGTTGATTTTATTATTGGATCGAAGATTTTTACACCTACTTCAATACGATTATCTAGGTTACGAGGCATCCAATCAGCAGAAGAAATATAAGTATCTTTTTTTCCATCATTTTCAAAAATATACACACGAGCATGTTCTAAAAACTGATCAACAATACTTGTGACAGTAATATTTTCGCTTAAATTAGGAATTTGTGGTACCAAGACACAAGTTCCTCTTACTACAATTCTGATTTTTACGCCAGTGCAAGATGCACGATATAATTGATCTATCATATCTTTGTCGGTTATTGCATTAAGCTTTAAATAGATACCTGCTACTTTACCTGCTTTGGCATTATTTATTTCTCGTTGAATAAATTCATAAAATCTCAATCGGGTATTTTGTGGAGACACAAGTAAATGATGGAATGAAACTGGTTTAAATGGGTTTTCAATGAAATTAAATACATTTTTAACTTCATCTGTAATTACAGGATCTGCAGTTAATAACGAAAAATCGGTATAAATTCTTGCAGTCCTTTCATTAAAATTACCTGAACCAATATGGGCGTAACGAACAATTTCGTTATTCTCTTTACGATCAATCAAAAATAATTTAGCGTGGATCTTTAGTTTTGGTTGTGAATAGATAACTTTAATTCCACTACTAATTAATCGTTTTGCCCATTTTATATTTGCCTCTTCATCAAACCTTGCTTGCAATTCAACAACTACAGTGACCTTTTTACCATTATTGGCAGCATTAATGGCCGCGTGAATAAAGCGGGAACCTTTTGCAACTCTGTAGATATTCATGCGAATATGCGTAACAGATGGATCAAACGAAGCTTGGCGCATAATCTCTAATACATGTCCAAAAGAGTAATAGGGATAATAAAGCAATACATCTCGATCTTTAATCGCATCAAACGAATTACGAAATTGTTTAAATCGATTATAGCTTAGGCTTGGAATTTTTTTATTTAATAGCTTTTTTTGACCAAAATCAGGAAATTTCACAAGATCTTTAAAATTAGGATAGCGTCCACTTGGCATTGCGTCTTGTTCAGTTAATAACAATTTATTAATCAATAACTCAAATAATGCTTTTGGCATATCTTTTTGGTAAGTAAAACGAACTGGCTGAGCAGTCAAACGTTGTTTTAAACCTTGTGACATAAGTTCAAGCAAACTGTCTAATTCTGTGTTTAATTCGTATTCAGCATCTCTATTAATATTAATAGAATAGGCATTTAATTCTTTGGCATCAAAAAACACTTTAAAAATATCGGGTAAACAGTAACGTAATATGTTATCCAAAAAAATGATCGATTTATTTCTAGTTGAAACTTCTGACGGTAATAAAACAAAACGAGAAATATTATCCGTCGGTAACTCAAGTAACGCATAATTGGTTTGATCTTCACAAATAATTTCTACAGCCAAATAGGCATGATCATCTTTTAAAAATTGAATAAGTTCGGTATGACTATCGAGTAAAATAGGGGTAATATATTGTCTAAGATTTTGTTTATAATAGTTTTTTATCCAACCTTCTTGATAAGAAGAAAGTTGTCTTTCGTTAATCAAAAAGATTTGATTTCTCGCCATTTCTAATAATAGTTCATTATAAAGCTGGTCAAACTGTAATTCTAGTTGAATAACTTTTTGGTTTACTTGGCGTAATAAGTTTTTAGAGTTAGAAGATGAGTTGGCTTGTTCTTGTTCAATAAGTACATATTTTTTTAAGTTGGCAAACTGTACTTTATAAAATTCATCAAGATTACTTGAGTATATACCTAAAAAATGTATCCTCTCTATAAGTGGATTACTTTTATCAGCAGCTTCTTGTAAAACTCGCTGATTGAAAGATAACCAACTTAGTTCCTTAGGTAAATATACTTTTTCTTCGATCATTTTAATCTTTCAAATTCTATTAATAGTATTTTATACAGGATATCTTATGTAAAAAAAAAAGCTAGCATGTAGCTAACTTTTTTATTTCAGGACAAATAATAAGTATGCCGTTTTAAATACGGTGAACAGATGTTGTGTTAGTAGTTCCACTTGGTACTAAAGCACCAGATACCATTACAATGATATCACCTTGTTGTAAACCGCATACTTTCACAGCCATCTCTTTACCTAAACGATAAAAATCGTCAGTTGAGTTAATTGAATCAATTAAAATAGGCTCTACACCTTTTGTCACGGCTAACTGATTAACTGTCTTTTGACTTGAAGATAATGCTAAAATACGAGCTCTAGGAAAATAATGACGAACTTCCCTAGCTGATTTACCGCTACGAGTTGCTACAACAATTAATGGAGCATTTAAACGCTCAGCAATTTCTACAGCACCACAGCAAACAGCTGAAGTTATACTCAACTTTTCTTCTTTTGATGTCAATTCTAACGATGCTGGAATTATGCTATCAGTTCGGTTACAGATAGTTGCCATAACATTCACAGTTTCGAGCGGATATTTACCTTTAGCACTTTCACCCGAAAGCATAACTGCATCTGTACCATCAATAATTGCATTAGCTACATCACCAGCTTCCGCACGAGTTGGACGTGGGTTTTTAATCATTGAATCAAGCATTTGTGTTGCTGTTATGACTGGTTTAGATGCTTTATTACATTTTTTGATCATCATTTTTTGAGCAAAAATAACTTCTTCAACAGCGATCTCAACCCCTAAATCACCACGTGCAACCATAATACCGTCAGAAGCATCAAGAATTTCATCAAAATTATCTAAACCTTCTTGGTTTTCAATTTTAGATATAATTTTAATGTTTTCACCACCATGAGCTTTTAAGTGAGTACGAATATCATCTACATCAGAACGTTTCCGAATGAATGATGCAGCAATAAAGTCAACACCTTGTTCACAACCAAAAATCAGGTCATTTTTATCTTTTTCTGCTAGTGCTGGCAATTTAATTGAAACTCCAGGTAAATTAATACCTTTATTTTCACCGAGTTCACCGTTATTTAAAACAGTACAAATAACCTCATTACCTTTAATTTCTTTAACGTCCATAGCAATTAAGCCATCATCAACTAAAACACGATTACCTGGTTTAAGGTCATGCGCAAAACCATCGTAAGTTACGGCTACACGGTCTTTGTTTCCGATAACATTTTTGTCTGTAGTAAACGTGAATGTTTGACCTGCAACTAGGGATACATCATTACCGCCTTCTAATTTAATAGTGCGAATTTCAGGGCCTTTGGTGTCTAGCATAATAGCTGCTTTTAAACCAGTTTCTTGCATTACTTCACGTAAATTTTTGATACGGTTGCCATGTTCTTCGTAATCACCATGCGAAAAATTTAAACGCATAACATTCATGCCTGCATTTAATAATTTTGCTAACATTTCTTTTGATTCAGATTTTGGTCCGATCGTACAAACAATTTTTGTCTTTTTCATAATAGTATCTACTTAGTAATTTATTTAATGTTAAGGTTAATGTTTTAATTCAATTTAAAAAATTCGATAAACCAACTTTTTGCAAAAAAAAAACCAATGGCAAAGCATTGGTAGTTTTATTGGTTAAAAAAGGTATTTGTAGCTCAATATGGCTACCAAAATCACATAAAATCTTTGAAGAATATAATAATTTCATCAATAAGTTAAACCCTTTAAAATTCTTCTTATTATATTCTTAACAGTATTTTAAATAAAGTATTTTATCTTTAATATATTTTGTTATTTATAATAACATACTAAATTATAGCAACTAAACATTTGGCTTACATTAAGTCTTTAAGTTGATAAATTAGTTCATTATTGTTATTTTTCAAGGTTAGTTGATTATTTTTTAAATTGATTTTTGTACCTTCAGTAATTAAGTTCTCAATAATATAATCTAATTGATTTAATTGATCATCATTACAAAGCATTTTAGTCATCACAATTCCACTACCTTTTATGCTACCGTTGTCTAAAGTAACTTTACCAGAAAAATGGTTACACATTTTACCTGTAATTGTCATATTTTCCCCAAATATAAGCTCTGCTTGATCATCTAACGGAATATCTTGACCATTTACTTTAGTGAGTACAAAACGGTGGTGCATGAGGTCGGTCTCTTGTAAAGTACTTGAGTCATTACATCCTGATAAAGCCAATAAAGCCATAAATAGAGCAGTTAACAAAAACGTTTTTTTCATTTGAACTCCTAATAATAGGTTAAATTTGTTATAATCGTGTATTAATGTAACTATAATTGAAATATCTGAAACGCTATGCTATCTCAACAGCAATTAAAAAATCTTGATTCAATGACTTTCTTAAATAAGCATAAAATAATCAAATTAGCTAAGAAAAGTCAAACTATAGCTGATATAGATTCCGCCATACAAAATGCTAACTTACATTATCAAAGCAGACTAGAGTCGTTACCGAAAAATATTATTTTTCCCAAAAATTTGCCTGTGACTGAAAAAAAACAAGAAATTTATGATGCTATTAAAAATAATCAAGTAGTTATAGTTGCAGGTGAAACTGGCTCGGGAAAAACAACACAGATTCCCAAAATCTGTTTAGAATTAGGCTTAGGTGTCAAAGGCTATATTGGTCATACCCAACCAAGACGATTAGCAGCACGTTCAGTAGCTAATCGTATCGCTGAAGAGCTAAAAACAGAGATAGGGCAGTTAGTTGGTTTTAAAGTCAGATTTTCTGATCATGTCAATGACACAACTCTGATTAAATTAATGACTGACGGAATATTGCTTGCTGAAATTCAGAAAGATAAATTCTTACTACAATATGATACTATTATTATTGACGAAGCACATGAACGCAGTTTGAATATTGATTTTATTTTAGGCTATCTTAAGCAGTTATTATCTAAACGTCCAGACTTAAAAGTCATAATAACATCAGCGACTATTGATGTGGAACGTTTTTCTAAACACTTCAATGAGGCTCCAATTATTGAAGTATCGGGTCGTACCTATCCAGTCGAGGTTAGATATCGTCCCCTAATCCTAAAAGAAGATGATAATAATGATAAAAGTTTTGATTTTCAACCGATTATAGATGCCATTGATGAATTATCAACTGAAAGTCTTGGGGATATATTAATCTTTTTAACAGGAGAACGAGAAATTCGAGATCTTGCCGATACACTTAATAAGTTAGAACTTCGTCATACGGATATTTTGCCATTATATGCAAGGTTATCAGGATCAGAACAAAATCGAATTTTTCAATCACATACTAAACGTCGAATTGTCCTTGCTACTAATGTGGCAGAAACATCGTTAACCGTTCCGGGTATTAAATATGTGATCGATTCGGGGTTAGCCAGAATTAGTCGTTATAGTTACCGAACTAAAGTTCAACGTTTACCTATTGAACCAATATCACAAGCCTCTGCCAATCAGCGTAAAGGACGTTGTGGACGAACATCTAATGGTATCTGCATACGTTTATATGATGAACAAGATTTTTTATCTCGCCCCAAATTTACCGAACCCGAAATATTACGGACCAATTTAGCTTCAGTAATATTACAAATGACATCATTAGGCTTAGGAGATATTGCCGCTTTTCCTTTTGTTGAAAAACCTAATTCAAAATATATTCGTGATGGACTTCGCTTATTAGAGGAACTTGGGGCAATTCATACCATACAGAATAGATATCATTTAACTGAAATAGGTAAAATTTTAGCACAATTACCAATTGATCCAAGATTAGCTAGGATGCTGGTTGAAGCAAGGCGCCTAGGGTGCATTAAAGAAATAATGATAATTACTGCTGCTTTATCGATTCAAGATCCAAGAGAAAGACCTTATGATAAACAGCAAGCTTCTGATGAGAAACATCGTCGTTTTGTTGATAAAGAGTCAGATTTTATTTCTTTAATTAATTTATGGAACTACATTAAAGAACAGCAGAACGTATTATCAGGGAATCAATTTAGACGATTATGCCAAAAAGAGTTTTTAAATTATCTTCGAATTCGAGAATGGCAAGATGTCTATACGCAAATTAGACAAACAATTAAGCAATTAGCGTTTCCGATTAATAGTAAAGAGGCTGATTATAATTCATTACATATCTCGTTACTAAGCGGTTTACTATCTCATATTGGAATGAAAGAGCTTGAAAAGCGTGAGTATATAGGTGCACGTAATATAAAATTTGCAATTTTTCCTAATTCAGCACTTTTCAAAAACCAACCCAAATGGTGTATTGCTAGTGAACTTGTTGAAACAAATAGATTATGGGGAAGAACAGCAGCAAAAATTGAAGCTGAATGGATTGAACCTATAGCTAAACATTTAGTGAAATATGACTATAACGAACCTAGGTGGTCTAAAAAGCAGGGCACAACAATAGCAAACGAAAAAGTAACTTTATTTGGGTTACCAATTGTTACTAATAGAATAGTAAATTACAGCAAAATTGATCCTATTCTAAGTCGCACTCTGTTTATTCGACATGCATTAGTTGAAGGTGATTGGTTCACAAGTCATAAATTTTACAAGCAAAATCAAAAATTGATTAATGAAGTTGAAGATTTAGAACATAAATCACGTCGTCAGAATATTTTAATTGATGATGATGAATTATTTGATTTCTATGATAAACGCATAGATAAATCCGTTATTTCATCTAAACATTTTGATAAATGGTGGATGCAGAAACAAAAATCTGATCCTGATTATCTTAATGTACAAAAAGAGATGCTGATCATGCAATCAGCACAATTAATTAACTTAAATGATTTTCCTGATTTCTGGTATCAAGATCATTTTAAGCTAGCACTTAGTTATCACTTTGATATTGGTCATAACCGTGACGGCGTCACTATAAAAATTCCACTTGATATCTTAAACCAAATTAAAAACAAGGGATTCGATTGGCAAGTGCCAGGTTTTAGAAAAGATTTAATAATTGCATTAATCAAATCATTGCCTAAATCTTTACGACGAAACCTTGTCCCTGCACCAAATTATGCAGATGCATTTTTAGATAGGGTAGATACTACAGAAAAACCGCTTCTTGAATGCTTAGAAAATGAATTTCATAAAATGACTGGTGTGAAAATTACATCAGAAAATTGGCAATTAGAGCAAGTCCCTGAACATTTAAAAATGAATTTTAGTATTATTGATAGTAATAATAAGGAAATTGCTTCAAGTAAAGATCTTGATATGCTAAAACAGCAACTCAAAACTCAACTTCAACAAGCTTTATCATCTATTACTATTAATAAAAAAGATAACTCAATTGAGCAAAATAATTTGACAGATTGGACATTTGGAAAACTTCCTGATGTTTATGAAGAAAAACAAAAAAACTATACTGTTAAGGCTTATCCAGCTATTATTGATAATCAAAATTCCGTAAGTATAAAGTTAGTTGATAATCAATCAGAGCAACAAAGATTAAATAAATTAGGTTTAAGACGCTTATTAATGCTTAATATTCCTTCTCCAATCAAGTATTTACATGAAAAATTACCCAATAAATCGAAATTAAGTTTATATTTTAATTCGTTTGGTAACGTGTTAATGCTTATTGATGATTGTATCGCTTGTGGTATTGATTATTTAATTGAAACAAATAATAAAGCAATACATTCAACTGATGATTATCAGCAATTACTTGATTATACTAAAGCTCATATTAATGAAATAGTTGTTGATATTGCTAAGCAAGTCGAATCAATACTAACTTTGCATTTTAGCATTAATAAAAAGTTAAAAGGGCGCGTTGATTTATCTTTAGCATTTGCCTTGTCAGATATCAAACATCAACTTAATAGATTAGTTTATAAAGGATTTGTTACTCAATCAAGTTATAGAAGATTGAATGATATCTCTCGATATTTATCGGCAATTGAGAAAAGAATTGAAAAATTATTTCAAAATATGGCAAGAGATAGGCAATCAATGAGTATTATAGAAGATGTTCAGAATCAGTATGATAATTGGATTAATAGTTTACCAAACAATCAACGATCGGACACTAAAGTGACAGATATCCGTTGGATGATTGAAGAATTAAGAGTAAATTTATTTGCGCAACAGCTTGGTACATCATATCCAATTTCAGCAAAACGCATCAAGCAGCAAATTGATGTAGTTGAATCACAACTATAGCTTCATGCAAAAAAATAGGGCGCTTATGCGCCCGATTGTCTATATAAACTATCGATACAGATCTACAAAAACAGTTATATTTGGACCATTTGAATCATGGGCAATTCTAGCAATATGATAATACTTGGCCCCAGCATCAATAGCTCGTTTACCCGCTTGATAAGAAATTTCCTGATCAGTTACATAGTAACCTCTGAATTTAATTGTATCAAACGCAACCATTTTTGCTGCAGTTGCATCATTCAATTCTTGGATCTTTCGTCCATCGGGGAGGGTGACAGTGTAACGTGTAATGCGTTGTGGCTCAGTTGTTATCGTCGTAACTTGAGATGCAGAAGCATTAGTTGTTGCAGAAGTTGTTGCTTTTTGTGTGGCTTGATTAATGACTTTTACTTTATTATTAAATTTATCGGCATAAAATTTTTCATTAAAAGCTGAAGGAGAATAATAGCCAGGTTTTTCTACCTGCATAGCCGCATCACCACCTTGTGCAAGAGCTTGTTGACCAGCTTCAGAGTCATATGGAATTGCATCCTCAGGTTGAAGTTTACGTTCAGGTGCATCTTTCTTAAACAAATAAGCAGCAACTTGTATATTACTACCTAATTCACTACGTGAATCAATATAATAAGCATAAGCACCTTTTGCTGATGCTTCTCTAGCAATTGCTTGGTTAATATCATATTCACTAGGAAAATAACCACGAATACGCACAATGTTGAAAGGCTCTAAACGTATGGCTTTAGATTTTGGATATTCATAAATACCTTCAAACTTGCGAAGGCTTTCAGCTTGTTCTTCTGCTTTAGGAGCATCGGCTTTATATAATTTCGCATACACAATCCTTAAAGTATCATTAGAAGGACTGATATTAGTTGTGGTTATATAAAAGGAAGCAGCTCCTTCTTTATCCGCAGCTCTCGACATTGCCATGATATAATCACTATCAGTATAAAAAGCTCCGCGGATAGTTATACTTTTAAATGACTGTAAACCTTTAGCTTGTTGCTCCGTTAATTGTTGAGCAGCAAACGAAGAAAAAGAGGTTAGGGACATAGCAACTACAATAAGCGTGTTCTTTAAACTTGCCATATATTAAGACCTTACAAAATTTATTCTGATTATTTTAACATAAATAAATCTAATTACCTAAATCTATTAAACCGTTTAAATTTTTGATAAATAAATATTTTCCTCTAGCTAATAAAATATTTTGTTCTTGCAACTTTGATAAATTTCTGCTAACCGTTTCAATTGTTAAACCTAAATAATTAGCGATATCGGCTCGGCTCATCATGAGCTTAATATTCAATGAAGAATGACCTTTCTTTTCATAACGCTGATAAAGTGAATAAATAAAAGTTGCTACTCGTTCATCAGCCTTTTTTTGAGAATAGCATAATACTAATTTTTGGTAATTATAAATATCAGAGCTTAACAAATTAAACACAAGGTCTCTAATATTTTTTTGGGTATCAACTAACGACATCAGCTCATCATAATAAAGCTCACAAACCAATGTATTACTAAGAGCTTGAATATTATTATTATACACTTGAGTTGCAATTGAATCTAAACCAACAATATCTCCTGGTAAATAAAAGCCATTAACTCGTTGATGATTATCAGAAGTTGTAACAAAAGTTTTTAATGCACCCGAATGAATAATATAAAATTTAGTAAAGGGCGTATTAGATTTTGCTAGGATTTCATTTTTAGCATAAGATATTTTTCTTTCTAATATACTGTTTAATTTATTGTTAAGCAACATGGGAATGCAGAAAGATCCCATACTACATAATTCACATGGAACGGAATAACTTTTTGAACGTAATGTCTTAAAAATATTTTGCATATTAACGAAAGGAAATAATTAAAATTTATTAATTTATTAGAGTAGCATATTTTATAATAAAACAACAATTGCTCATTAATTAATATTTATATTTATTCGTTATAAAATATTATTTAACATAATATACATTATTTTAACGTATTGATTTTATTTATTTTATTTATTTGTTGTTTATTTATAGGTTGATTATAGGGTTGGTGGATTTGGCAGTCTAAATTTAAATTGACTGCATTATTTTATGGTTTGTATCTACAGAATTCACGTACGTTTATCATAGTTCGCATAATGTAAAATGCGTTATGTTGAAGTCGCAGATTGTAAAATGTTGGCCGACGCAGTCGGCTAACAATCAAGAATTTAGCATAACGTCATTATGCGCACTTTTTTTAAGGTTGAACTATATATAATAGTTCAACCTTGTAACAATATGTTACAAATAGATTATTATTTATACAATTCCGTTTGTCGCTTTTTGAAGATTTTTGGGTATGTTCGATTAAAAAATAATCGCTATTTTATTTTTTTATCAGAATGGATAATGTCTTGTACTGCATCTTTTGCGTAGTTATCTAGAATGTATGTGGCTAATTCTGTCCACGACACTGATTTTCCTATTTTATAACTTAAATCTACAGCTAATCTTTCAATTTTAAGTTTTCTTTCTGCGCTGATTGCTAAACTTGTTCTTTTTGGTGTTGTCATTTTTACCCCTTTATGTTTGCTTGTATACAATATTGTATATCATCATTCATATTTTAATGCTTGAGTGTCTACATGCACGTTTATTTATGATAATTTTGCATTATTGTTTAAGTGTATGCATTAATGCAAATATGATTGATTTATTGCTATTACGAATACCTTTTAAAAATAAGTTTGTTTTGCAAACAAAATCACATGATGATGTTGGTGGTCGTTATGGGCAATATGTCGATCTAATGGAAATTTGCAAATTATCAGGTTGCGCACTTGGTGCTCGTACTGTTGAGTTTTGCATTGATGGTGATTTGCAGGTTCGAGATCTTAATCATCCATTTGAATCTTTACCGTCTAGTTTTGCAAGTTTAGCGGTGAAAATTCATGCTGGCTCTATAACTATGAAGCCGTGCGTCGAGATAAAGGCGAGTCCTGCCAAATTATTACAAGGTCATAATGTTTTTGGTTCTGAAAATTTAGAATTATGTGCAACTGAATTATTGAGCGGTTTAGCGTATGGTATGCCTAAACTGTTTGATTTATTAGATATTTCTAACACTAATTTAGACTGGATTGATGTTACTTATTCGGCTCATGTTGATAATGAGCTAATAGCTCAACAAGTGATTGATTCATTGAAAAATGTTACTAATGGTCAAACAAAAAAATCACGTTATAACAGAGAATATCAAACTACGGTGGAATGGAATACAGGTAGCCAACTTAAATCATTGAAAGTTTATCTTAAATTTTACGAAGTCATCAATCAATTATCAGAATTAGAAAAATTATCATTATCTAAACCGCAAGATCATTTATTACAACGAAAAATCAAAATCTTATCAAATCCTGAGTTAATTAATTGGGCTAAAAAATGCGTTAGATTTGAAGCACGGTTAAAGCATAGTTATTTAGAAAAGCATAATATACCCAGAAATTTATTTAAATTTATTAAATATCAACAAGATAAACAAAACAATGGCATTAATATTATTAAAGAATTATGGCAGACAGCATTTAATGACATCTTGACAGCAGTTAAAGGCGCAGAAATGAATATTTATGATGATAAACGTATACGAACATTATTAAATGATAGTTATTTTACTATTACTAGAACAGGAAAAATTTCATATTCAAAAGCTAATCGAATTTATGCATTTTATCGATCATTACTAAATGATGGTTATCAATTCGTTAAGAACTCAATGAATCGCATGTCATTTTATAGATATGAAAATGACTTATTGTCGATCGGTTTAAGTAAAATGCAATTACAAAACTTACAACAACAAAAAAATAACGTAATTCCTCTTTGCAGGGTTATTAATATCGATTTTAGTCATCAGCGTCCGGATTGGTACGTTGAACCGACATCATTTTATGATGATATGAAAAATTTGGAATATTTAAAGGCTGTTTAATGATTAAGTGAATTTAAATTGACGACATGATTTTGTTGGTTGCATCTACAGAATTCACGTACGTTTATCTTGGTGCGCATAATGTAAAATGCATTATGTTTAATTCGTAGGCTGTAAAATATTGGCGACCGAGCAGGGCGCAGACAGCCAAGAATTTAGCATAATGCCATTATGCGAACTTAATCGCATATTATATTTTCTTCTTTTAATAAATTTTTAAGCTCTTCAATTGTTGGAATATTTTTTACGTTAAATCGATATAATTGTAATCCTGCACTTGCCAATATTTTATTTTTTTGTAGATCATTTTTTTGAGATGTTGGATTTTTATGGCTATTATCATCTAATTCAATTAAAAATAATGGTTTACATGATAAATCAGTAATCACAAAGTCAATGCTTTTCCCCCCGATTTTTTTAAATAATTCAAATCTTTTTTTGTTATTTGAGTGTTTAGGTTTAACTAGTCGATTTAATGCAACTTGATAACTTATTGTATAATTATCTTGGGGATAGGCTTTCTTTAATCTATTGTATAATACTTGTTCAGGTCTTGTTATGACCTTTTCATATTTTACATATGAATAATCATTCTTGTTGATTAATGAAATTTTTGTGATTGCAAAAACTCCAATTACAATTAATAATGTCAAAAAAATCAAATACATTTAACAATTTTCCCTTTTTATAACTTATAAGAATTTGTAGAAGTAGGTTATTTGCACAATTTCGTTTTTAAGTTCGGATGTTCAGTGACACCCGAACTTTACCGTACTTTCCTACGGTAAGATGATTATTTTTTAGTTGCTCTATCAATAAAATCATCTGCAGCTTCTCTTGCGTATTCGTCTATTATATATGTTAATAGTTCTGACCATTTTATTAGTTTCCCTGTTTTAACTGATATATTTATTGCTAACTTCTCAAGTTCAATCTTTCTGTTTTCTGTTATGTTGTATGTCATTCTTTTCATTTATGTGATCTCGTGTTGTTTTATATAGAACCATTATATTAACTAATGAGTTTATTATTACATTAACTATTGTGCTACTGTGTTAATTAGTGTTAATATATTTTTAAATAACTAATTAACTAATGAGTTCATTATGTTTTTTGATTGGCTATCGTTAGAGCAGGATTTTGGTTATCAACTGCCAATTATTGGAGATGTTGCTTATCAACGCATATTTTTAGAAACAGGGGAGGCGAGTTCTTTATCTCAACCTGCTTACAAGCATTCGGGTTCATTTTGTGATTCTGTTCTGATTAAGATTTCAGGTTCAGTTTTAAAAATGTCGGGTAATCCATCACGGTGGGGACGTATAGAGAATTTATTCGGTTTACGAACTGTTGATAATTGTGTTGATGTTTATAACAAAATTTTAACTGAACTTAATTTACCTGTATTTACAAAATGCACTCAATTAATGTTTAGAAGTCCGAAAGGTTCAAAAATAGAAACTTTTTCAGACGGTGCAATTATTAAAGAACTGCATATCACATCAAATAGAATGGTTGGAAAGGGTAACGAAAACGATTATTTGGCAGGGCTATCAACTTTAAATTATCGTTATAGTGTTCCCAGACTTCATAGTAATGGACAATCAGTCGATTGGCTATCAAAAAATGGTAATGCACATCTTATTTATCCAACTGTTTATAATAAATCTCACGAATTAGAATTACACAGCATAACAAAGATAAAAAATAAATTTGGTGAAAACTCAAAAGAATTTAAATACTTAAATGAAGTAATAGAATATTGTAAAAATAACGGCGTAGTACGATTTGAGCAAAAATTGAAATCTAGATTTTTAAAACGAGAGAATTTGCATTACTGGGGATTATCAGACTATACACGATTAAATAACTTACATAATGAATTTTTAGACTTAGATAAAAAATTATCGGTGAATGCTATGGACTTTGAAACGATTAGTGAACAATTAATAAGGTGTGGCGTAGTTGATACAACACGCTCAGCCAACACAACCGCCATGTATGCCATTCAATGGATGCATGGGCAAACGTTTGATTTTAACAAAAAAGCGGTTCAGACGCATAGAGCAAGATTACGTAAAATCGGCATTGATATAGCACAACGTTGTAATTTAGCTAAGTTTAGTCCAGTGAC
Source organism: Gilliamella sp. (assembly GCF_024104075.1). Classification (NCBI taxonomy): domain Bacteria; kingdom Pseudomonadati; phylum Pseudomonadota; class Gammaproteobacteria; order Orbales; family Orbaceae; genus Gilliamella; species Gilliamella sp. The sequence continues at coordinate 61,825 of NZ_JAGGHR010000010.1, forward strand.
AGTTAGAGAAATAAGAAAAGTTGAAGTTTCAGATTGTCAGATCCCTAATTGGTATCAGATGCCACAAATTTTTAGGCTTGCGTCATAACTGTATTTATATCCAGTTATTTAACATAATATACATTATTGTAACGTATTGATTTTAATGATTATTTATTTTTGTTAATTTGTTAGTAGATTGATTAATTTAATATTTTACTGGTAAATCGTATTTTTTTAAATTGAGGTCATGATTATACAGATTTCATCGTCTAGTTTTACGTACGTTTATCGTGGTTCGCATAATGTATATTATGTTTTTTCAATAATTTATTAGCGTGTTTTTTATTGGTTTTATAGCAATTTATTAGAAAGGAGAAAATAGGATGGTTAAAGTTGAAATTACCCCCGAACAAGCAAAGGTGAACACACGTAGTGGCGTATCAAAAGCCACTGGTCAGCCTTTTACTATAAACGAACAGGAAGCCTACATTTATCTAGGCTCTATATATCCGCAGTTGTTTAAATTTAATCTTGATAATGGTGTTCCTCCATACCCTGCGGGTGTTTATCAGCTTGATGCTTCATCTTTGTATGTTGGTGATTTTTCCAAGCTTCGAATCGGTAAAATGGTATTAAAACCGTTTATTGAAGACATAAATAAAAAATGATAGCGATTTTAATAGTTGGTTTTAGCTTTATCGTTTTTTTGTTAGCTATGATTTTCGGGCTAACGTTGGGTCTATCGTGAGGTAAAAATGCAGGAAATTATTCATCATATTTTATCAGATATTCGTAATTATGATTTGTCTATTTCTTACTCTTTTATCTCATTGTTAGCAATACTCACGTTATTTGGTTTTGGCGTTGGGTATATCTTTGGATTCGTTAGGCGTTTGTTTGATGTATCCAGTAATAATTAGTAATTTTACAATTAAGGAGATAAAAATGTTAAAAAAAATAATGTCATTTTTTGTTATTACAATGGCTACTATATTTCTATCTGAATCAGCATTTGCAGCAGGAACAGTACCGCAAATCACTGATTATATATCAGCATCTACACTTGAACCGATAGCAACATCGATATTAACTGTTCTCGGTGTTGTTGTCACGGCAGCTTTTACTATTTTAGGTTTTGGTGTTGCAGCTCGTGTTGGTTTTGGTGTTATAAAATCATTCTTTAGCAAAGCTGCTAGTTAATAAATGCAGGGCGTCAGCCCTGTTTTTTTATCAAAAATTTAATAATGTTATGATGATTAGAAAAATATTATTAACATGTGTTTTATTCATCTTTTCACAGTTTTCATATGCAAAGATTTATTATTCTGAAGCAGATGATTGTTTGACTCGTTCTGAGATTAACGGCTCTTTGTTTGTTCATTTAAATAGTTCTCGTTCAGGGGTTTTTTCTCATACTAACGGTTGCTGGTGGATGGCATCGGGTGATATTAAGTTTCAAAATTATCAAGGTTCATTATTAGCGATTGCGAAATGGATAGCATTAAGATATATCGATTATGAAGATGATTACGAACAATATCCACCTCCGCTTGAGTTTGTTTCTAATTCTTGGGTTGAAAGTAGTGTTGTCTTTACTTATTTTATAAATTCTCGAAGTGATCACTGTATGAAAAATGGTATTGTTTGTTCAAAACTTGAGGAGTTTACACCAACGCAAAATATGCCAGTTAAACAGTTGAAAGGTTTGTCTTTTTATTATGAGTGTTATATAACTGACACAAATAAAAAATATCCTTCGATTGGTGATGCTAATTGTCGTTTGCGTAAAGATTTTTATATTGAAAACGATAGAATAAAGTATTGTTCTAGTAGTCCCGAACACCAGTTATGCAATAATAACGGTAATAACAATAATAACAATAATAACGGTAATAGCAATAATAACAATAATAACGGTAATAACAATAATAACAATAATAACAATAATAACGGTAATAATAATCAGTTATCAGCTATCAATGATAAATTGATTATTATTTCAAAATCATTAAATACAACCAGTGAAAATGTTTTAAATATTGCTGATACAACTAATGCTATATCAACAACTGTTAATAATATCGAACAGACGTCTAACGAAATAGCTTCAAATACAGAAAATATTAGTAATTCTGTTGATATTTTGACGGATAGTGCGGATGGAATATTAAAAAATGGTAGTGATTTATTATCAGAAGCTAGATTGTTACATGGTGATGTTAACAAACATCATGCTCAATTAATGAATAAGCTTAATATAATTGATAGCAATTCAGGAGGTGGCAATAGTAACAATGGCATTGGTGATTTTACTGATGCTGATGCTAATTCCCTTAATAATAAATTTAATGATTCAGCTAGCGATTATGAAGATAAAAGTATTTCTTATGTTGAATCTGCATTATCAAAACTTTCTAATAGTATTCCAGATTTATCGTTGATGTTTAAATTACCTAATTCTTTTTATGGCGGTAATAATGGCATGTGTAAACCGTTATCAACAAATTTAGATTTTAAATTTCCTTCTTCTTCTCAAAGTTTTTCTTTGAAATTTGATACTAGTAATTTTTGTCAACACTACGATAAAAATTTTAGAGGTATTGTCGATTTTATGCTTGCATTCATGACCGCACTAGCAATATTTCGGCTTTATCATCGATACAATTCATCACATTAATTACTATCTATCTAGCTCACACAGCTTTAGCGAGTGAGCTAGATAGATAGTAATTAATATTATTATTTTGGAGTTAATTATGCCTGCAGTTGTTGCTTTAGTTGGTACGTTAATCGCTCAATTATTTTCATATTTATTTAAAAAACTAGTTGTTAATTATGGCAAGTTTTTGCTGTTTTTTGCTTTTTGGGTTGCTATTTATTTAGCAATGTTATCTCAATTCAAAAATTGGATTGAATCATTATTAATCTCTAATAGTTCTTTTGCTACTGATTTTTGGAAAGCAGGCGTTAGTTTATTGCCAGAGCGTACACCGACTTATATCACGATTCTTACTAGTGCATATCTTGTTTATTGGGTTGCTGTTTTTAAAGACAGAATGTCAAAACGTCTTCATGAATCAACAAACACTTAAGGAGCTAATAGTAAATGGCGATTTATATAGTTACAGGTGCTCTTGGTGCTGGTAAAGGTCTATTTTGTGACATGATAGCAACACAAGCTTATCGAGCTGGTCGTCGTGTTGCCTCTAATTATCCAATTAACACATATTTAATGGATAAAAACTCACAAAAATCAATTACAGTTATTCCACCAAAATTTACATATGATGATTTAATGGCTCTTGGTCGTGGTTGTGATGAAAATGATTTATCGCAATTGGGTGTGTTAATTCTTGACGAGCTAGCTATATCATTAAATAGTCGCAATTTTAAAGATAACGGACGTCAAAAGCTTTTAGAATATTTTATACAATCACGCAAATACGGTTGGGATATTTATATGCAAGCTCAAGATGCGTTTATGATTGATAAACAAGTCGTTGATGCTATGACAGAGTTTACAGTTAAACTGTCACGTTTAGATAGTTTGCGAGTTCCATTTTTATCATCATTTTTAGAATTAATTTCCCCCAAGACTTTTGGTCGTACAGCTAAACGTAAGAGTATTTTACCGCATATCGTTAAATACCAAATTTTTCATAATTCTGGTGGAAAACCTATTGAGAAAGGTTCGTTCAGAGCTAAAGATTTCTTTGGTTTGCATGATACTAATTTCATTTTTGAAAATGATGAAACTAATGATCATATTAGAGAAATGCATCATCTTGATTTTGTTAGTCAATCACAAATTGATAAAGATAATGAAAAGCAAAAACCGCGTTTTAAAAATGTAATAGCATTTATTAAGCTTTTGTTTTGCTTGCTATTTTTTTATGTTATTTATCTTTGTTGGTCTCATTTCATTTTTTCAGATAAAAAAGAAAAAAATACATCAACAAAATCAACTGTTCAGCAACAACATCAATCTGAATCAACTGGAACACCTCATCAGTTACAACAGAAAGAAGTATCACAATCTCAACTTTCAACCAAATATAGGATAGTTGGTTATTTGAGCACAGGGCAGGCTTTTGCACGCTTTGTTATTAGAGATATGCAAACTAATCAGATAATTTATTTAATGTCTGATTATGCGTATAACGGCTTAAATACGTCTATTATTTATCAGTCTGAACTAGTTACATATTTTTCTGGTGTTGATAGTTCAGAATCAACAAATGAAAACTTATTTTTTAAATAATGGTGGGTTATGAAAAAACATCTAATTATTATTGTAATATTAATACTATCAATTAAATTAAGCTACGCTAAAAATATTCAATTGGATATTGATAAAATGCCATTGCCTGATGCTATTTCTCTTATATGGCGTGATGTTTTTAAAACTCCGTTTATGTTGGCTCCTGAGTTAACGACTGATAAACGCATGTTAACAATGCATATTGTTCCCACTGTTGATGAACGTGAATTTATAGAGCGTTATTTATTAAATATGAATGTTAAAATCAGCAAGAAAAATGGCGTTGATTATATTTATTCTTTTGTTCCTGCTCCGCCCGTTGAAAAATTACAAAATTTTGTTTATAAACCTAAATTTAGAACAGTTGATTACTTGTATCGTTCGTTAAATCAAATAATGACAACGCCAGTTATTCAAAATTCATCACAATTTAATTCGGCTGGCTCACAATCTTATGTTGCTATAACATCACAACAAAGGATACTAACAAACCAGGGAGATACATTATTATTTAGAGGTACTCAATTAGAAATTAAACAATTAAAAAGTTTATTAGTAGATATTGATAAACAAGCTGAGCAAGTGCAAATTATGGCTTATGTGTTCGAGTTTCAAACGAGTGAAAAGCACGGCTCTAGCTTGTCGTTTTTAGCTAAATTGTTTTCTGAAAAATTAGATATCGGTATAAGCAAGGGAACAGTATTGAATACAGGTGATTATATTAAATTTTCTTCGGGTTCATTTTCGTTATTAGCTGAATTATTCGATAATGATTCACGTTTTAATGTTATTAGTGCACCGCATTTAAGGGTGACAAGCGGTAATGAAGCACGCTTTAGCGTTGGCTCTGATGTACCAGTTCTTTCATCTGTAACATATAATGATAACAATACTAAATCTGTACAATCGATAGAATATCGCTCATCAGGCGTAATATTTACCGTTAAGCCATTAATAACACAAAACATCATTACATTAGATATCAATCAACAATTATCTAATTTTGTTAAAACTGAAACAGGTGTAAATAACTCTCCAACTTTGATAAAAAGAGAGGTTAATACTAATATTAATTTAAATGACGGTGATATTGTTGTGCTTGGCGGTTTAACTGATAGTAAAGATTCAAATGCTAAAACTGGCGTTAGCTTTTTGCCATTTTTTAATAGTAAATCAAATGAGAAAAATAAAACTGATATTTTAGTTGCGTTATCTGTATCAAAAATAAAAAATTAGTTGATTAATTATTACTCATCAAATTAACGTATTGATTCAGATCATGAATTAAAGTTTATACACAGTGTTATAGACTTTTTTTGTTGATAATTGCACGGTGTTAAAATTGTCAATAGCAAGGCGGAAGTCGCAGTTCACGAAGTGAAACCGAGTGAGCACTTGACGAAGTGAACTATTGACAACTCTACAGATTTTATACTTTGACAGGTGGAAAGGAACGCATAGCGATCCTTTCCACTTGGATAACCTAAAAAATCTAAAAATTTGTTGGTATTCGAAATGTTTAAGAAAAACTGAATTTCTATAAAAAATTAGTTCGCATAATGTAAAATGCATTATGTTTAATTCGTAGGCTGTAAAATATTGGCGACCGAGCAGGGCGCAGACAGCCAAG
>NZ_JAGGHR010000011.1:0-63430 GCF_024104075.1 Gilliamella sp.
AATTACCAGTCGCCGATTGAATACAAAAGAAATCGATGACCTTATCTTTTTGGTACTAAAAAGTGTGGACATACCAATGATAAATTGTAGTTGCTGTGCCCACGTTTTACGTGCCTTTGTGGGCACTAAAGCTTTTTTATAATTTCTTCCTGCAGCTGGGATTTTAAACTCAGTTCGGCAAACATCTGCTTAAGCTTGCGGTTTTCAGCCTCCAGCTCCTTTAAGCGTTTGATATACGAAGTTTCCATTCCGCCGTATTTTTCCCGCCATTTATAGAAAGTTGAATTACCCATGCTATATTTACGGCACAGTTCTTTAAAGGGAATACCCGCTTCAGCTTCTTTTAAAATAGCCACGATTTGAGTTCAGTCATTTTTTTCATAATTAATCCCCTTTACTTTTATCATAGAGAATTTTCTACTTTTTTGCTGTACTCTTTTAGGGGATGGTTACAGTATTTGATGAAAAATACAAAATAATTCAAGTATATTTCGGTGGGCGTTTAAATAGTGGATTTAAGTGGACTTCTATGGACAACTGTGGAATTTGCCACAATAAGAAGATGGCGGAAGCGCAGAGATTCGAACTCTGGGAGGGTCTCCCCTCGCCGGTTTTCAAGACCGGTGCTTTCAACCGCTCAGCCACACTTCCGCAATGGCTGTGAATATTAAAGTAGACTTGCTTATTTGTAAATAGCTATTTTAATTTTTTTTATCGTTTGCTTTAAATTTCATCAAATTTTGAAGAAATTAAACAAACAATAACGTATTTGCCTGCAAAATTAGTGTTGGATTTTGATTAATTGAGTATAATACAACGCAAATAAAATAACGTACTTTGAAAAAATGTTAGAGCAGATAGAAACTGATGAGAAAGGCTATTTAAAAAATTGGCAGGATTGGACTGTTGATTTAGTACCAGAATTGGCAGCCAAAGAGTTCATTGAATTAACCGATGCCCATTGGGAGGTTATTTTATTTGTTCGTGATTTTTACTTAGAATATAAAACCTCACCAGCTATTCGAGCTTTAGTCAAAGCAATGGAAAAAAAGTTTGGTGCAGAAAAGGGCAATAGTCGTTATTTGTATAAATTATTTCCAGACGGTCCTGCTAAACAAGCAACTAAACTTGCAGGCTTACCAAAACCAGTTAAATGTATATAGATAAAGGATAATACTAAATTCATGAGAAGATGGAAGCTACCTTTATTGTTATTAGCTGTACTGGGTTATCTGCAATATTCTTTATGGTATGGCAAAAATAATGTGTACGATTATCAAGATAATGTAGAAATGTTAGTCAGTTTGCGTGCCGATAATGAGAAGTTAAAGACTCGTAACGAACAGATGTTTGCTGAAATTAACGATTTGCAACGTGGCTATGAGGCAATAGAAGAGCGTGCTCGTAGTCATTTGGGTATGGTTAAACCTGATGAATATTTTTATCGAATTATAATTGATTCGGATACTAAAAAACGATAATGCATAACTTGAATAATCTTAATGATATCATTGCTATTGTACCGGCAGCAGGAGTTGGTTGCCGTATGAATAGTCAAATCCCTAAACAATATCTAAAAGTTGGTTCGAAGACCGTTTTAGAACATACTCTAAATAAATTATTAACGCATCCTCAAATCGCTCAAGTTATTGTTGTGATTAGCTCAGAAGATAATATATTTAATACCCTTTCAATTGCTCAGCACGATAAGATTAAAGTTGCTTTAGGTGGCAAAACTCGAGCTGATTCTGTTTTAGCCGGATTAAAATTGCTAAATGATGAACAGTGGGCTTTAGTTCATGATGCGGCAAGACCTTGTGTGACTCATTGTGATATTACTCGGCTGATTGAAACAGTAACAACTAAAAAACAAGGCGGTATATTAGCCACTCGTGTTAGTGATACGATTAAGCGAGCTTGTCAAAATAATGATACCATTATTGATTATTCTGAAGATCGGACTTATTTATGGGGCGCTGCTACTCCTCAACTGTTTAATGCTGGCGAACTAAAATCATGTTTGCAACAAGCTCTAAACGATCATGTTGCCATCACTGACGAAGCTTCAGCCATTGAGTATTGTGGTGGGCATCCTTTATTAATTGAGTGTCGTGGGGATAATATAAAAATAACCCGTCCTGAAGATTTAGCATTGGCTACTTTTTATTTAACTAAGCAGATTCCAAATAGGTAAAAGTATGAGAATAGGTCATGGATTTGATGTTCATAAGTTTGGTGGAGAGGGTCCTATAACTCTTGCTGGGGTAAAAATTCCTTATCAATATGGCCTTGTTGCTCACTCTGATGGTGATGTTGTGTTACATGCAATAACCGATGCTTTAATTGGCGCATTGGCATTAGGTGACATCGGTAAGCTATTTCCTGATACAGATCCTAAATATAAAGGTATAGATAGTCGAATATTATTGAAAGATGTGTATACCCTTGTTCAAGCTAAAGGTTATGAATTAGTTAATTTAGATACTACTATTATTGCCCAAGAACCTAAAATGCAACCTCATGTTGATCAAATGCGAGTTAATATAGCAGAAGATCTGAAAGTTCATTTTGATCAAATTAGTGTAAAGGCAACAACAACTGAACAATTAGGCTTTACTGGGCGTAAAGAAGGCATTGCTTGCCAAGCGGTAGTGTTATTAAGTAAAAAATCCGAAACAGTTTAAATTATACAATAGGCAATAATAGTGTTAGCACAACTTAATTATTTATATGGTAAACCGACCACTAAAGGGCAATACAAGCAACAATACGAAGATTTTAATGTGACAGAAGATCTTGGCTTTGAGTTGACTGGTGAAGGCGAACATGTTTTAGTTTTTTTGCAAAAACGTGATTGTAATACCATTTTCGTGGCTGAGCAGTTGGCTAAATATGTGGGAATTTCAACCAAGCTAGTAAGTTATGCCGGTTTGAAAGATCGCCAAGCGGTGACTGAGCAGTGGTTCAGTTTACATATGCCAGGTCAACAAACACCAGACTTTTCAGCATTTAATTTGGCGGGTTGTAAAATATTAAAAGTCACGCGACATAATAAAAAATTAAAAATTGGCGCATTAAAAGGTAATTATTTTAAAATAATTTTAAAATCGTTAAATAGTCAATCTGAAATTGAATCTAAATTAGCATTAATCAAACAGCATGGCGTGCCTAATTATTTTGGTGAGCAGCGTTTTGGTCGTGATGAAAATAATATTACTCAGGCTATAAAATGGGCCAATGGCGAAATTTCGGTTAAGGATCGAAAAAAACGTAGCTTTTATCTTTCTGCGGCGCGAAGTGCGATTTTTAATAATATTGTCAGTCAACGCATTACCCAAAGTTTGCATCAAACCGTGCTCAATGGCGATATATTACAATTAGCGCATCGTGGTAGTTGGTTTATTGCTCAAGCAGAAGAACTAGTTCAGTTACAACTGCGTTTAGAACAAGGTGAGATCAATATTACTGCACCAATGGTGGGGGATTCACCACTAGGTACATTATTTGATGCACTGGAGTTTGAGCAAAAATGTTTAGAAAGTTGGTCTGAATTTAATGATCTATTTAAAAAAGAGCGAGTAGAAACAGCAAGACGGTCAATATTGTTACGAGCAGAGCAGCTTAATTGGCAATGGTTAGATGAGCATAGTCTCGAACTCAATTTTTATTTGCCATCAGGTTGTTATGCAACAAGTGTAATACGTGAACTAATAATAGAAAATGAGTAGCCCAAATGCAAAATCTAAAAATGCAATCCCTAATTGAATTCTTACGGCAACAAGGAATAAAAGACGAGCGCGTTTTAGATGCTATTGCGTCAATTCCTCGTGAACATTTTGTTGATGAGGCGCTTTCGCATCAAGCTTACGATAATCGTCCATTGCCAATAGGAAGCGGTCAAACTATTTCTCAGCCTTATATCGTAGCAAAGATGACTGAACTATTAAAATTAGAGTCTAATTCAAAAGTACTTGAAATTGGAACAGGGTCGGGATATCAAACGGCTGTTTTAGCAAAGTTAGTCGAAAATGTCTGCTCGGTAGAACGAATAAAAAGTCTACAATGGAATACCAAACGCCGTTTAAAGCAACTTGATATTCATAACATTGCAACACGCCATGGTGATGGTTGGTTAGGTTGGCCTGAACGTGGACCATTTGATGGCATCATTGTTACAGCCGCCGCATCTGAAGTGCCACAAAGCTTACTAGAACAGTTAGCCGATAAAGGACGTTTAGTTATCCCTGTTGGCGAAAATAAACAGGTTTTACAATTAATTGAGCGTGATGGCGATAATTTTGTAGCTAAAAATATGGGCGAGGTTATATTCGTGCCTTTGGTTAAAGGGGATGTTGAATAATTAGACTGCATCTCAAATAAAAAATAGAAAATAAAGCACTTATTTTCTATTTTTATACTTAAACACAGTCTTTCCTGAAACTTTTTAACAAAATTGGAATATTTACTCTGGCTGCTCAGAGCGTTTCCATTCACAAATTCCATAAATGGCATTAAACAGATAAATTAAATATTGTGTTGCGATAATGATATTGTCGGTATAGATATTTAAACCAATTACCAGTACATTTAATATAACCCATAAATACCAGTTAAACGCATATCGCATCATCAATAATAATTGAGCAACAATGCCTAGACCAAATATAAAACAGTTAGTTATTAGTTGGTAGGTTGTATTAGTTGCACCAATTTTATCCGTTAAATAAATATTAATAAAAGCGGCAATAATAAGAAATATGATTGTATATAAAAATGTGGTTTCATTGAGTGAGCGAACTTTAACGTTTTTATTATTATCAAGGTTCTTTTGCCAAGTGAATAAACCATAGATGTGTGAACAAAAATAGTAGACTGGCGGTAGTCCTGCACCAATATTGCCGCCAAGAACATTAGCACAACATTCTGCAACTACGGCAAACATACCTAATACATTTCCCATGTTTTTACGTTTTGCTAATAAGATAACGCATAGCAGACCGCAAAAAGCGCCTATGTAAGAAGTAGCATAGCGTAAATCAAATTCAGTAAATGGGTCAGTGTATAAAAATGCTAATGTTACACATAATATACAAAAGAATGGATAGAATTTATTGCGTCCAATTAAAATGGCAAGATTGCTTAATTTATTCATAATTTATTACTCTTCATCATTAATAAGTTGATTAACTAGTTCAATGCAGCGTAAATAACGTTCTTCGTAATCGGGCGATTCTATTTCTATATATTTGATATTATTTTTTTCTAATAACGTTATTAATAGTTTTTGAAAATCTTTACGTTGTTTTGGACTGCCTAAATGACGTAAACCATCAGCGACCCATGGCGTGTTATTGCCGAGTAAAATTACTAAATCAAAACGATAGTTATTGATCATAGCTTGTAAAAATGGATGTTCTTTACCTTCATATTTTTTACAAAAAGCTTGAGTTGTCACAAAATCGGTATCAATAAACGAAACTTTATTGGCATGTTTTATGGCAAAATCGATATATTGTGCATGCCCTAATGCGATTTTATCGTAGTCAGCATACTGTAATGCGCGTTCGTCCCCGCCAAGTTGAGAAAATACATAATCCCGACCATATTCCCATGCACTGGTTGTGTTAAATACGTTTGCTAGTTTATTAACTAAAGTTGATTTACCACTAGATTCTCCCCCTAAAATGGCAACGGTTCTAACAAAAAAAGGTCTAACTTCGGTTGGAATATATTGCCAGTTTTTCAGCGGTGCTTGACGGATTTGAGTACCACTTATTTGCATAAATTGTCGTTTTGGATCAATTAAGACAGTTTCTAGATCAAACAAATCTTTATACATAGCGACATCTTGCGGTTCACTTGAGTAAACATAATCTGGTTTTATGCCTTTTTCTTGAAATAGTTTCTTTACTCGTTCACTCCACTCATGCCAGCCATTTGGGTAAGCTGGAATGCCGTCTTCTTCTAATAATTCAATGTGGATATTTTTTTGATATTTAAAAGTTTGTAGTAGCCAACGAATTCTATCATTAATAGTTGGTTGGCGAGACATAGCACTTTGTTTAAAAAGCGCTTCGTCGCGTTGAGTATCAGAACAAAGAATAACATATAACTCATCAACCTGACTAATTGCTCGCTGAATAAGATAAATATGTCCAGTATGTAAAGGATAAAATTTACCAAAAATCACACCTACTTTTTTATTTTTGGTTGTTTTTTCGATTTGTAAATATTGATGGAGTGATTGTAATTTTTGTGCGCTCGGATTTTTAATTTTATCATTAATGAGTTGACTAAGATAACCTTTAGTCATTTGGCAAGCATCGGCGACAGTTTGTAAAGATATATTCTTACGTTTGATTGCTTTTTTTAGATAATTGAAGTTACTCATAGAATATTCCTTATTTTGTTTTTTATCTTAAACGAAATATAAACCATTTTTATTTTTCGTTCAATATATTAAACAAAAAATAATTTATTTTTTATACAATCATGTTAAAATTAATAGCAATTAAACAGATAGAATAACTACTTTATTACCATTGTTAGAGAGAATCATGTGCCATTTAACTTATAACATAATTATTTTTAAATAGTTATAAATTAGTTTTTATTTCAAAGGAACTATATGAAAATACAGAAATTAGCTTTTTTAAATGCATTTGCTTCTAGCAGTGTTTTTACAAACAATAATGTAACACTTAATAAAGTCAAGTTTTTTTTGCAAGGTGCAGAATTACAAGGGCAATCAAAAGTATTGTTGACCAAAGGTGAAAATAAAAATCTTAACTTAAGTTTTAAACTGACTTATCCAAAAGATAAAGTTAACGATATAATTGGCTTATAAATAAGTTAATAACAGAAATAGAAAATGTTAAACGAGTGGTTAAGCCAATTTAAACAAGATAGCCAAATTAGTTTGCTAGATATTCATTTGGCAACGTTTTTGACGAATAAAGCAATGTTAAATGATGATATTACTACCAAACGTTTTAGTTTTTTGGTTCTATCACTAAGTAAAGAGGTTAGATCGGGACATGTTTGTCTTGATCTTGCTTATTTAGATGAATCAACGATTGAATCACAGCTTTGGTTACAATTAGATTCGCCAAATGCGCAAGATTGGAAAATTGCTCTTGAACAAGCTTATGATAGTCAGGTTGTGAGTGATGGAACAAATTTGTCTCCGCTTATTTTTATTGAAAATAAACTTTATTTTCAAAGAATGTGGTTAGATGAACAAAATGTAGCTCAATATTTCAATCATACAGCTTTAGATAAAGAACTTAGCTACAATACTGATTTAACCACTGTACTTAATCAACTTTTTATTCAGAATCAAACCGAAATTGATTGGCAAAAAGTAGCAGTTGCTGCTGCGTTAACACGCAAAGTTGCTATTATTTCTGGTGGACCAGGTACGGGTAAAACAACTACTGTTGCCAAAATTTTAGCCGGAATTTTGTTAACCAATCCGCATGCTCGAATTATTACATCGGCACCTACAGGAAAAGCGGCATCAAGGTTAACCGAATCACTGAGTCGCACAATCGAGCAACTCGATTTTGCACCACTAAATATAAAAGCAGAAGCAATCACTTTACATCGTTTATTAGGTGCAAAAGCAGATAATCGTTCATTTAAGCATGATAAGAATAATCCATTGCATGTCGATGTGTTAGTCATTGATGAAGCATCTATGGTTGATTTAAATATGATGGCAAGAGTAATTGAAGCATTACCTAATTCTGCTCGTTTAATTTTGTTAGGTGATAAAGATCAACTCTCATCAGTTGAAGCGGGAGCTGTGTTTGGTGACCTTTGTACCTTTATTTCGCATGGTTATAGCAAAGCACGGGCAAAAGAGCTAAGTCAATTGACTGGTTATGATGTACCAGCTTGCCAGCAAACAGCAAAAATTACTGATAGCATTTGTTTATTACAAAAAAGTTATCGTTTTAACGAATCATCTGGTATTGGATTGTTGGCTAATGCAGTCAAAGCTGGGTGCTCAACTTCTGTTAAAAAATTATTATTAGATGAATCATTAAGTGATATTCAGTATCATGCTCTTTCTTCACAACAGGCTTATGAAGATGTTTTACACGATAGTATTAATCATTATAAACATTATTTAAATGTGATTAAGCAGAATGGCACTGATGATATAGCGTTGGTTTTATCTAAATTTGCTGAATATCGCTTACTTTGTGCTGTCAGAGAAGGACATTTTGGTGTCGAAGGTTTAAATAAACAAATTGAATTACTTTTAGCCAAAAACAAATTAATTTATTTGAAAAATAAAGAAGCATGGTATGTTGGTCGACCCATCATGATATTACGTAATAGTGCTTCATTAGGGCTATATAATGGTGATATTGGCATTACATTAAAAGCCGAGCATGATAGTTCAAAATTGCGTGTTTATTTCCCTTTTGCTGATGGATCTATTAAAGGATTTTCTCCATTTCGATTACCCGAACATGAAACGGCTTATGCCATGACAATTCATAAATCACAAGGTTCAGAATTCGATGATGTAAATATTATCTTACCAACTGATAATTCGCCGTTACTTAATCGTTCTTTACTTTATACTGCTATTACCCGTGCTAAAAAAACGGTTTCAATTTATGCGACTGAAGCTATCTTGTTACAAGCAATTAAATCACAAACGCAAAGACATAGTGGTTTAGTCAGTTTATTGCAAAATAATAGCTGATTCTGTTTTGATAAGAATATTTGAGTTTATTTTTTGAAAGATGATGTGTAATTCGAGGAAGAAATAATAAAACAGGGCTAAAAGCCCTGTAATAATTAAATTAATGGATAATTTTAGCTAAGAAGTCTTTAGCACGATCTGATTGTGGATTAGTAAAGAACTGCTCTTTTGAGGTATCTTCAATAATTTCACCAGCATCCATAAAGATAACTCGGTGGGCTACCTTACGCGCAAAGCCCATTTCATGAGTAACCACCATCATAGTCATACCTTCATAAGCCAGTTCAACCATAACATCTAGCACCTCGTTTACCATTTCAGGATCTAGTGCTGAGGTTGGTTCATCAAACAACATAACAATAGGATCCATACATAACGCACGAGCGATCGCTACACGTTGTTGTTGACCACCAGAGAGCTGAGCAGGGTATTTATCTGCATGGGCAAGTAAACCAACACGCTCTAAAAGATTAAGCGCTTTTTCTCGAGCTTCTTCGTCTGTTCGACCTAACACTTTAATTTGTGCAAGTGTTAGATTTTTTAAAATAGTTAAATGTGGAAACAGTTCAAAGTGTTGAAATACCATACCTACTTTGGAGCGTAATTTAGCTAAGTTAGTCGCTTTATTTGTAACTTCTGTTCCATCAATAATAATTTTGCCTTTTTGTACAGGCTCTAAACAATTTACAGTTTTTATCAGGGTTGATTTTCCTGAACCTGAAGGACCACAAACAACAACAACTTCGCCTTTACCAACTCGAGTGGTGCAGTTTTTTAATACCTGAAATTGTCCATACCATTTTGAAATATTTTCTAAGGAGATCATCGAGTAATCCTTTTCTTAAAATAATTAACTAGACGTGAAACGGTGAAGCAAATAACAAAATAAACTGCTCCTGTAAATAATACCATTTCAACGATTAAACCATCTCTATTGCCTACAATATTAACCGCACGATAGAAGAAATCCGCTAAATTTAATGTATAAATAAGCGTTGTATCTTGGAATAATATAATCCCCTGCGTTAATAATAATGGAGCCATAATACGAAATGCTTGCGGTAAAATCACCATTCTTAATGCCTGACCTTTAGTCATGCCTAGTGCTAATGATGCACTGATTTGTCCTTTAGATACACTTTGAATACCAGCCCGAATAATTTCTGAATAGTAAGCTGCTTCAAATAATGCAAAAGCGATCAATGCTGACACAAAACGTATATCTGTTGTAGGCGGAAGATTTAAAATTTTTTCTAATAGTTGAGGCACAAGCAAATAAAACCAGAGCAAAACCATCATTAATGGAATTGAACGGAATATATTTACATAGCATAAAGCAAACCAATGTAGCACTTTAATCGAAGAAAGTCGCATAATGGCAAGTAGCGTTCCCCAAATAATACCAAAAATTACAGCGGTAAGTGTTATCTCTAAAGTTAATAACATACCTCTCATGATATAAGGTAAATTAGGTAGGATTTGTCCCCATTCTAAATCCATCATGATTTACCTCCTAATACGCCAGGAAGTCGTACTTTTTTCTCAATATATTGCATAGTAAACATTATAACGACATTGATAAGTACATACCCAAATGTTATAGCTATGAATGATTCATAAGGTTGGCCTGCATGTTCAAGCAGTTGGTTTGCTTGTTTGGTTAATTCGACGTAACCAACAGTTGAAGCAACAGCCGAGTTTTTAACCATATTTAATATTTCAGATGTTAACGGTGGTAGAACACGTCGATAAGCGTTTGGTAATAAAATATATAAATAGGTTTGTTTTAGGGTTAATCCTAATGCAATTCCTGCACTTTTCTGACCTGTAGGGATTGACTGAATAGCAGCTCTCACTTGTTCACAAATACGTGCACCTGTGAATAATCCTAATCCTATGGTTGACATTAATAAAGTAAATATCATAGGGTCAAGGCTATATAACCAGTCACGGATAGATTCTGGTACCAACGCTGGTACAACTTCAATCCAAAAGAATAAGTGAATGATTAATGGGATATTCCTAAAAACTTCAACATAACATGTACCTAAGCCAGATAAAAAGCGGTTAGGTAATGTTCTCAGCACACCAAATAGCGAACCAACCAAAAAGGCAACAGTTCCTGATGTAATAACTAGCAATATGGTCATTTGGAAACCTAACCACAACCAGCCTAGATACGTTGTATCCCCAAATGGTGCTGGTTGAAGAAAAATCCCCCAATTCCAACTTGTTGTCATAAATACTCCAACATGTAAAAAAAAATGTAAATAGTACTAAATAAGATGATGGACGCAGTTACCTACGTCCTTATGGGAAAATATCTGCGTATTAATCTAATGCTTTATCATTAGGATGAGCGAAAAGTTCTTTCATCTCAGAAGACATATCAAAGTTCATATTTAACCCTTTTGGTGGAATAGGTTGTTTAAACCAACGGTTATATGACTTTTCGGCGACACCTGATGTTTGTGCTTCTGAAATAGTTTTATCGACTAAAGCTTTAAATTGTGGGTCTTGTTTACGCAACATACAACCATAGGCTTCATAAGATAATGGTGTACCTACAATTTCCCATTGTTCAGGTTTTTTTGCTTTGGAGCGCTCACCTGCTAATAATGCATCATCGATAAGAAATGCTGCTGCTCGTCCACTTTCAAGTGTGCGAAATGCATCACCATGATCTTTGGTTGCAATAATACGAATATTTAACCCTTTTTCAGTATTGATTTTGTTGAGCATAACTTCGGATGTTGTACCTGAAGTTACGACCACATTTTTACCTTTCAGATCGTCAATATCTTTAATATTGCTACTAGTTTTAACTAAAAAACGAGTGCCAACAATAAAGATCGTATTTGAAAAATCAACTTGTTGTTGACGAGAAAGATTATTGGTTGTTGAACCACATTCAAAATCGTAAGAACCATTTTGTAACAGTGGAATACGGTTTTGAGAAGTCAGCGGTAAGTATTTAACTTGCAAGTTAGGCATGTTTAACTCTTTTTTTACCGCATTAATAATAAGATCTGAGTAATCTTGAGAATAACCAACAACTGTTTGGTTATCACCATAATATGAGAATGGGACTGATGATTCTCTATGTCCTACGACAATCACACCATTTTCTTTTACTTTAGCTAGTGTACCAGTTAATTCATCGGCAAATGCGGTACTACTTACTAGACCTAACATTGCAAATGATAACACTAGTTTGGTTAATTTTGTCTTTTTGTTCATACTCATCTCCTACTGTTTATTTTGTATCATATTAAATAATTTTAACATTTTTACAAAGGGCATATATTATAACTTATTTTTTAGCATAAAAGTACTTTTTACTGTTTATTTATCTATTTATTGGAGTTAGATGTAACCAGCAATTAACGCAATATTAGATTGCTGATTACATCAAGACTTATTAAAACCCAATTATATTTAAGCAATAATTATGCCAGTATAGTGAACTATAAACGTTTTTTTATAAAAAGTGAGATAAACATTAATGACATCACAACTAAATAAGGCCAATTCCCCCATATAGCATAAGGCGTTAGGCCAGTTGTTGGTGATACAGATGCAGATAATGCGCCTGTTTCAAATTGCGGTAATTTTTTAACAATATTACCATGTGGATCAATAATGGCTGTAATCCCTGTATTAGTACTACGAATTAAAGGTCTACCAAATTCAAGCGCTCTAGCTTGCGCCATTTGTAAATGTTGTTTAGGTCCAATACTATCACCAAACCAAGCATCGTTTGAAACAGTAAGTAAAAAATCTGTATCTGGAGAAAAATTTTGCCATATTAAATTAGATAAAATCACTTCATAACAAATGGCTGGGGTAAATTTAAAGCCTTTTATTTGTAATTGAGGTTGTTTTGTTTCGCCAGATTTCATTGAGGACATAGGAATGTTGAGCAGTTCAGCAATTGGTTCAAGTACTGATTCTAACGGTGTAAACTCCCCAAAGGGCACTAGATGGTGTTTTTTATAACGGTTGATAGTTGGATATTGATAATGCTCCTTTTCTCCTAATACTAATAAAGTATTGTAGATATATCCATTAGATTGATACCCATCTTCGCCAAAACGGTAATCAATAATACCAACAGCTATTTCAGAATCATGGGCTCGGGCTTCGTTATCTAGATATTGTAAAAAAGATTGTTGATTTATTTCGTAATCGGTGATGCTAGCCTCTGACCAAATGATAATTTTATCTTTACCAAAGTTTTGTTTAGTCAGTTTTGTATAGGTTTGTAGTGTGTTGTTAAGTTGTTCTCTTGTCCAACGAATTGACTGCGAAATATTTCCTTGAATTAAAACAAAATTAGCTGAACGAGTGTCATTAATTTTAGTCCAATTAATATTATTGAATAAAATTGGTGCAAATAAGATCGCAAGTAGTGCAATAAATGCACCAAGCGTGTGCCTTTTTGGCGTTTTGCTATTTATTGTCTTTATGCAATAAACAAATAATCCGCATAAAATTGTTAGCAGTAAATTAACACCATCAATCCCCAATATAGGAAAATAGCCTTTTAACGGACTATCTAGTTGGCTATAACCGAGTTGCAACCAAGCAAATCCGGTTAAAATATACCCTCGTAAGAATTCGGTTAATTGCCAAAGCACAGGAGCAAGAAATATAAGTTGTTTAAATGAAAATTGTCCAGCAAAACGATTTGCCATCCTTAATAGAAAAGCAAATAGCATAGGATAGAGTGACAAGTATAGGATTAAAAAACCTAAAATGATAATAGCAATGGGAGCGGGTAACTCTCCATATTGCTTAATACTGATATAAACCCAATGGATCCCAGCGGCAAAATAGCCAATGCCCCAACTTAATCCCAGTAACATAGCTTGTTTTTTAGATCTATCAGCAATAAGCCATAAAAGACCGGCAAACGATACAAAAGCTAGAGGCCAAATATGAAATGGAGCATAACTAAAAACTGCTATACCACCAAAAATTAGGCTTAATAATATTTTTTTAAGCATTTTCAGATAACTCTAAATTAGGCACGGTAGCCCCATCAGGAATAGTCACATGCAATTGAATGATTCGTCTTCGATCTGCAATGGTAACTTTAAATTGATAGCCGTCAATGGTAATGGTTTCACCGCGTAAGGGTAAGCGTCCAAAATGTTGCATTACCAGTCCTCCAATGGTATCCATCTCATCATCACTAAAATCAGTTGAAAATATTTCATTAAAATCTTCCACTAGAGTGAGGGCTCGCACAGTATAAACCGATTGCGTTAAGCGACGAATATCGCGATCTTCAACTTCATCATACTCATCTTCAATATCGCCCACGATGAGTTCTAAAATATCTTCAATAGTCACAAGCCCCGAAACACCACCAAACTCATCAATAGCCATTGCCATATGGTAACGCTGCATACGAAACTCTTTTAGCATATGATCAACACGTTTACTTTCAGGTACAACAACGGTTGGTCTAAGGATTTTTTTCAAATCAAAATTATCGACGCCTTGGCGAATAAAAATCAACAGATCTTTTGCCAATAAAATTCCTTCAATATGATCGCGATCTTCACTAATAACAGGATAACGGGAATGCCCATGTTCAGAAATAATATCTAGACACTCATCAAGTGAATAATTGTCTTTTATGGTAACAATTTGAGAGCGGGGAATCATAATATCGCGAACGCGTTGTTCTGCTATATCCATTACCCCTTCAATCATATCCAAGGTATCAGGATCGATAAGTTCGTTTTCTTCGGCTTCGCGAATTACTTCGATCAATTCTTCTTTATCTTTGGGTTCCGAATTAAATAACTGACTTAACCATAATGCAAACCCTTTTTTAGGTCTCCGGTGATTATCATCACTCATTTGTGCTTTTCCTTTCTTACTTTATTATTAATTTACTATTTTTGGCTTAGTTTACTTAATTTACTTACTAAAAAGTTTGCAAAATAGCATATAACTAAACGACCTATCGTACATTTCTATTCATCAATGGGTTGATAAGGATCTTCAAACCCCAACTGCAGCATAATATCAATTTCGATATTTTCCATTTCTTCAGCTTCTTCGTCAAGAATATGATCATAACCGAGTAAATGCAAACAACCATGCACAATCATATGTGCCCAGTGTGAAGTTAATGATTTATGTTGCTGATCTGCTTCCGCTTCAACCACTTGCTTACAAATCACCAAATCGCCAAGCAAAGGAACATCAATTTCAATGGGTGACTCAAATGGAAAAGATAATACATTGGTTGGCTTATCTTTATGACGATAGGTATTATTTAATTGCTGACTTTCTTGCTCATCAACAATACGAATAGTTAGCTCGGCATTATCCACAAATTGCGGCAAAATAACCTCTAACCATTGCATAATTTGCGCTTCGGTAGGCAAATTTTGGTTATCTTCTGTAGCAATTTGCAAATCTAAAATAATTGCGCTCATCATATTTACCTTACTTTATTATTCACGATGATAAGGATGATTAGTGGTTAAACTCCATGCACGGTAAAGGCTTTCAGCTACAATAACCCGCACTAAAGGATGAGGTAGGGTAAGTGGCGACAGTGACCAACTCTGTTCCGCCGCCGTTTTGCAAGAAGGAGATAACCCCTCAGGTCCACCAATTAATAAACTCACATCACGGCCATCTACTTTCCAACGTTCTAATTGTTCAGCTAAATTATGCGTTGTGTAAGGTTTACCTGGAATATCAAGAGTAACAATGCGATTGCCTTTACCACAGGCACTTAACATTGCTTCGCCTTCTTTATCTAAGATCCGTACAATATCTGCATTTTTGGTACGTTTTCCAGCGGGGATTTCAATAAGCTCTAAAGGCATATCTTTAGGAAATCGTGATTGATAATCATTAAAAGCAGTGGTAACCCAGTTTGGCATTTTATTGCCAACAGCAATAAGCTGTATCTTCACGTGATTAACTCCAAAGCTTCTCAAGTTCGTAAAGCTGACGGCTTTCTTCTTGCATTATATGTACAATGACCGCATCCATATCAACTACGACCCAATCGGCATCACTTTTACCTTCGCTACCTAACACCAAATGGCCTTGTTTTTTTGCTTCATCAAGTAAATGGTTAGCAATAGAGGAAACATGACGGTTTGAAGTGCCAGTACAAATAATCATATAATCGGTAATACTTGATTTGCCACGAACATCAAGGGTAACAATGTCTTTTCCTTTTAGATCATCAATTTTATCAATAATAAAATCTTGTAACGACTGCTGCAAAATAATCTCTCTTTTTATTAAAAATAAAGCGCCATTATAGCATATATTTTAAAAATAACGGTGATGATAACTTACACATATTTTTATTGATTATTGGGATTGCTTTTTTCTTTTCTTTTTGCTAGTTTATCTTCACGCATTTTTTTATTTGTTCTTTTCTGTTTTTCTTTATTTGGTCTCTTTTCGCTTTTTTTCTCTATTTATGCTAAATTCCTCTAGCACCTCTGTTAACGACGATATACCCAACAAGAATAAAAGTCCTAAAAATAAACCTAATAAAGATGGATATATTGGGTTGTAATCGTGACCCACGCGCGGAAGGATTCTAACCGTTGCTGCTTCTACAAAATTGGTACTAAATAAAAAAAGTAAGAAAAATATCGCTTTCATAATATATGCAATTTAATGGAATAATTTCCACGTATTTTATCTTATACAAATATATAGATGTTAAAGGAAATTTGAACAATAAAAAAGCAAAGTTTTATATTTCAATGGCACACATTTTCAAACAAAAAATTAGCGTTGCTGATCCAATTTTTGTAAAAATATTCAGGATTCTATACCGTCTTGAGATTAAAAAATGAAAATAATAATACGAAATTTGAATTGAGATGTGGAATAATCTAGGAGTAAACAAATAAAAACTTTAATAAAATTAATTCTAAATCTGAGGTGTTTTTAGTCAAAGCCCACGGGCAAGTAAAATTGCTCACGTGGGTTTATTTCAGTTACGTACAATCTTATTTATATAGATTTATAAAAACAGTTTGTGCAGTGCTTGCGGGGTTAGATGATACTTCTTTTACATAATAAAAGTGCGCACCATTAGCAACTGCATGTTTTTGTGCGGCGGCACTGATTTCTGCTGTATTGTTAAATACACCATGGAAGCTAATAGTACTAAATGGCGTCATGTGTTTAAATGCTTCGCTACTAATTTCGTAGGCATCTTGACCTGCTATTGCTGTTGTGACGATATAATCCCTAACGGGTGCGTCTTGTTTGTATAAAGCAACTTCGATATTTTCTGCTTGGTTTCTAATATCATCAGATGAAATTGAATCGATATAAAACGCATAGGCATTTTTTTCAGCGGCTAATTTACTTGCAGTTTCGGTAATTTCGGAAGTGTTATTGTAATTACCTTTAAATTTAACAACATCAAATGGTAAATAGTAAAGAGCTTTTGAACGTTCATAAGAAACCACGCCATTATAAATAGTTTCATCTTTCTGTACGGCTATTGGTGCGTTAGATTTGTAAATATTGGCATAAACAATCGCACGATCTGAAGAAGTTCCATTAGCTGGACTTTCCATTGCAGTAATATAGTAATATTTAGCACCTGCTTCATCGGCAGCACGAGAAATATCTTTAGCAGCATTTTCGGCTTGTAAATAACTTCCAGTTACTGAAATTTCTTTTAATGGTACTAAATGACTACTTTCTTTAGCAGTTAATGGCTCAGCAGCATAAAGACTAGCAACAGGTAATGATAACAATACGGCTAATGCAATAGAGGATTTGGTAAAACGTTTCATAATATATTCCTTCATTTTTGAATTATTAAAATAGAAAATCGTTGTTTAACGCTTATTTTATTTGCAAATATATTTATTGATATTACTTCGAAAATATTCGAACTGGCAGAGCTCCTGATGTGTTGTCCTTGTCTACTTGTAAAAAGCGTTAAGACATTAATAGTTGTTTTGGTAGGAAAAAATAGTAAAACAACTTGTTATTGTTATAAGACGTTCAGTAATAATCCTCAAGTTCTTTTAATCAAATAGAAGGGTGCCTAGCATTAATTGTTTAAAATGAAATGAATTGTCAAAAAAAGAGTTAATTTGAGCTAATTAAGAATGTTAATATTTTCTAAATTATATTTTTCCTACAGATTATTCTCTAATTCTTTCAATAAAGAATTTAAGGATTTGTGCAGTTAATCCCCAAATAACCCGATTGTGATACTGATAATAATAGACAGAATACTCAGCTCTTTTTTGCCATTTAGGTGATCGGTTTAAAATGATATCAAAAGGGAAATCATCAGAAGGTTTATGCCCGACAAACATTGTTGCACGCTGAGGGGGATTTTGAATAAACCACTCAATAGGAACGGTAAAAATCTGTTCGACTTCATCATGATTTAGTTTCAAATCATCAAGTGAATTGATTGTGCCAACAAATGGATAAATAGCCATACCTAATGTTGCAATTAACTTGGGTAATGCTCCTAAAATTATTATGTGCTTAAAGGGGATACCCAATTCTTCAACTGTTTCACGTTTAGCTGTGTATTCGGGATTGGTATCAGATAATTCCACACGCCCACCAGGAAAGCAAATATCTCCAGGTTGCCATTTTAATTTTCTAGATCTAATTTGAAATAAAAGATGCAATTGATGATCAATATCAATAATCGGCAATAATACTGCAGCTTTATTATCGATAAATTTTGTGTTTTCTTTTTTTTGCAACTGTTTAGCAATATTTTCAATTGTTATCATAATTATTCATTTTATTTAGGGTTTAAATTTTTGTTCTATTTACCTTACACAAATAACATGCTAGATTTAATAGTAGCGTTAAATTAATACGCGTGTTTTATCTAATTGAAGCCATGCAATATTATATCAATAACATAAAAAAAGAGCTTGAAGATCTTGCCAAATTGAAACGTGAGCGTGCTATCATTGGTATGTCTCCTGAATTTCAGCAGGTATTTTTATTACTTCCTGCGCTTTTTCATTATCACACACCTAAATTACCAGGATATATGGAAGGCGATATACCTTCAGGTATTGCTTGCTATCAATTGTCTGATGATGTAAGTAAACGGCTTAAAACTGAATTCGATTTTATTCCATCCACTAACGAAAATAAAATAATTAACATCCCAGCCATATCCGCTTTATATACAATGGGAAGTACCTGTTCTATTGGACAGTCAATTCAATCTGATCTTGATATCTGGATATGCATTGAAAACAATTTAACAGATCAACAAAAAGAAGCCTTACAACAAAAATGCCGTTTGATCGAAGACTGGGCAGCAAATTTGCAAGTCAAATTAACGTTATTTGTGGTAGATGCTGATCGTTTTATTAATAAACATCATGAATGCCTAATGGGCGAAAATTGCGGAACTGCACAGCATATTTTGTTACTTGAGGAGTTTTACCGTTCCGCAAATTTATTAGCTGGCAAATACTTGTTGTGGTTTGCAATACCTTATAATTTCACCGTAAATAACCTTACTTATCCTACTTATGAAAAGTGCGTTCAAGCGATGGTTGATCTTAATTTAATCGAGCGAGAGCAATGGATTGATTTTGGTCCACTAACTGGATTATCAGCTCAAGAGTATTTTGGCGCAAGTTTATGGCAACTTTATAAAAGTATTGATTCACCTTTTAAAGCGGTACTTAAAACCCTGTTATTAGAAGCGTACTCATGGATTTACCCACAAAATAAACCAGTTGCTTATCAAATGAGGGAGCTGATTCAAAAAGGCGAAATTCATAAAGGAATGTATCTTGATTCGTATTACATGCTGTTGGACAGAATCAGTAAATACCTCATTGAAATTAATGATTATGAACGACTTGAATTAATTCGTAATTGCTTTTATTTAAAAGTGAACGAAAAACTTTCTATCCCAATGCAATCGTCGTCATGGCGACGCTCTATTTTAAGTGACCTAGTTAAAAGTTGGGGATGGGATGAGCAACAAATTGCAAAATTAGATTCTTGTCAAACTTGGAAAATAGGGCAAGTCCGAGAAATACACGAAATCTTATTACACACCATGATGTCCGGCTATCGAAATTTACTCAATTTTGGTCGTCGTAATAATTTAGACTCATTAATTAGTCCTCAAGATCTGGCGATATTAACACGAAAGCTCTATGCTGCTTTTGAAGTATTACCGGGAAAGATTACAACTTTAAAGCTCAATATATCTGATAATTTACAAGAAGAAGCATTAACATTTATTCATGTTGCAGAAGATCGTATCAATCGAGCAGGATGGTACGTTTACAATCAAAAACCCATGTTACACTCAATTATTGGCCATCAATATCTTGAATATAGCAAATACTTAGTAAAACTAGTAGGTTGGTGTTATTTTAACGGCTTAATTGCTGATAGCACTCACTTTTATTATCATGATGGTGAAAACAGAAATAATTCGAAAATTAATAAATTGATCGTTGATCTAAAAAATTACTTTCCTATTGATGTGCCAGCAGCAACTGAAGAACAGCTATATGGACCATGCGAAATTCGTCACTTAGCTATTATTTTAAATTTAGAAGATGATCCGACCGCTAACATTGAATTAGACGATGAAGTGACCAATAGTGTACTTAATTATGGTAAAAATGAGCTAAGTTTAGTGGGATCAATTGATCTTCTTTATCGCAATTCGTGGAACGAAATTCGTGTTCTCCATTTCAGCGGTGCACTATCAGTGCTTCAGGCGATTAAGGAATTACTAAATCGAATGCATAAAGATGCTGATTTGCCTAATTTGCTAGAAATATTTTGTTATAGCGAGTACCAGAGTGATGAAATCAAACAACAAATGAAAAAGTTAATGGATGAATGTATCGATTTACGTTTAACTACCACTCAAAATAACTCAACGCAAGTAAAACCATTAAGGATCGGTGGAGCTTCATGGTATCTATTTTTTGAGCGATTAGGGGTATCATGCCATCAATTTGAAAGTGCGATTGATTTTTATGGCGCTGTATCAAATAACAAAATACAAGGCAGACCACTAAACATTTTAGACGAAACTAACGAACTACCAAAAGAAATTGATAGCGTGGCTTATGCCGGGATCATACAATTCTTTTTTGAAAATACTGATTCAGGTTTTGATCTTTACATTCTAAATGAACATAACCAAGTTGAAATATACCGTAATTGCAACGGTTCAATAGATAATATGGTTAAAGATATTAACGAATTTTATATCTTATCTGACGATCGTTTTTCATTTACTACCAGTAGCTCAGTTAATTTTAATCTACCTCAATTTTATCAAATCACCTATAATGAGCATGATGAAAGACAGATTATCCCGCTTAATTAAAAGATCGGCAAACGATCTTACTTGAATGTAATCATGTCAAAAAGTTTCAGGTAACTATGTGTTTTAGTATAAAAATAATAAAAGTTTACAATTAATAAGTAAAATAATTAAATTTCTATTAAAATAATGGGAACTTTTTTCTAATTTAAGAATCTAACTGTATGTCTGCACAACTTTGGGCCGATTGACAGTTATTAACAAAATAAGGAAAGGCCTTTAATGGGGGAGCAAGTAACAGACCAAGTATTAGTAGATCGCGTTCTTAATGGAGACAAAAACGCATTTAATTTACTTGTTGTTCGTTATCAAAATAAACTGGCTCATTTGGTTTCTCGTTATGTATTAGCGTCCGAAGTTCCTGATGTTGTGCAAGAGACTTTTATTAAGGCATATCGATCATTAAGTCTTTTTAAAGGTGAAAGTGTTTTTTACACATGGCTGTATCGAATTGCAGTCAATACAGCAAAAAACTACTTAACGTCTCAAGGACGACGGCCACCATCATCAGATATAGATGCTAGTGAAGCCGAAAGTTACGAAGGTGCAGATTCATTAAGAGATCTTGATAATCCTGAAAATTTAGCGCTTTCAGACGAAGTAAAAAAAACAGTATTTGCAACGATCGAAGCATTACCTGATGATTTAAAAACAGCAATTACATTGCGCGAAATCGAAGGGTTAAGCTACGAAGAAATTGCTCAAATCATGGATGTACCAGTTGGCACAGTGAGATCCCGTATTTTTAGAGCTCGTGATGCAATTGATGAAAAAATTAAACCATTACTCAGTTAATGGCTACAAACAAATGAATAAAGAGTAGTCATAAATTTAAGGTATTTACTATGCAAATAGAACAGAAAGAGCAACTTTCATTACTTATGGATGGTGAGTTTACAAATGACCATATTGTTGATGAAGTATTAAATGATGAAAGTTTGCAATCATGCTGGCATCGTTACCATATTATCAGAGATACAATGCGAGGTGAATTACACAGTAATTCATTAAATCATAGTAGTTCACTAAATTTAGATATCTCTAGCCAAATTGCACAAGCGATAGCAACTGAAGATTTATACAATCAACCAACTGATCAACCTAATATTGACACAACCTCGCCACCAAAAGCTGAAAACCTAATTTGGATTCACGTTAAGGACTTTATAGGCAAAGTAAGCCAAGTTGGGCTTGCAGCTTGTGTCACTCTTGGAATTATTGCAGGTGTACAATATAATCAAGGACAAACAGATAGTACCAGTGCAAGCCCTACACTAAATACAGTACCAGTTGGTGTAAGTGTGGCTCCTGTAGGTGGCATTCATCAACAAAACGATCAGCAATTACTTGAAAAACGACAATACGACAAAATTAGATTGCTTGTACAAGATTATGAATTGCAAAAAAGATTAAATGCACACTAATTTTAAATGAAATCATCAAATTATTTTATCAAATATTTTATAAAACAGAGCCGAAAAATAATATTCGCTCTGTTTTTTGCATTTTTTTCAGTATCGATTTATGCCAACGATACAGAGGATGCCTTTGCGTTATTAAACAAAATGAATCACGCTGTACAAACGCAAGATTACCGTATTTACTTCGTATCTGAAGATAAAAATCAATATGTAACCACATTCGAATATAGCCATATAGGTGCGCCTGTAAAAGAAGATATTAATGCTTACTTGCGCTATCTGGAAGGTCCTGATAAAGAGATCATCTTACATAAAGGCATAACCAGTTACTTTCAGCCTAATAGTTCATCATTTTCTATCACTAGCTCACGAATTATCGAAGCTTACCCCGATGTTGTTTATAATAATTTTAATGACCTTAAAGAGGTTTACGATTTTATTTTTTTAGGCAAAGCAAGAACAGCTAATCGAAGCGCAAAATTAGTTAAAATCATAGCTAAAGAACAGGACCGTTATAGCTATGTAATTTGGGTTGATGATGAAACCAGTTTACCAATTAGGATCGATTTATTAGATCAAAATAGCGACATCATTAATCAGATAAAAGTAATCCAACTAGATAAAAATTTTGATAAGAAAGAACAGCTAGATTATATCGCTAGTCGAACTTACCCAATCTTATTATCGATTGAAAAACAAAATAATGCTTTTGACCAATGGCGACTAGCTTGGTTACCTAAAGGATTTAAAGAAGTGGCTGCTTATAATTTGAATTTTTATAGTTCTGACATCGCGACTAAATTGTTTTCGGATGGCGTATTTTCGTTTACGGTCAATATCTCATCTGAACAAGCTAAACAAGCTAATCAAATTATTCAACAAGGTGGAAGGACTATTTATTCAACCAACTTAGGTCACAAAAACATTATCATCATAGGTAATTTACCTCGTACTACTATTGAACGTATTGCACAAAATATTGTTCAGAAATAAGTGCAAACTACTTAATAACGCTATGCTTGGTAGCGATAAAAGTGTAAAATATTTTACTTTCTGACTATGTAATTATTAGCAATATTGGTCATAACCAAAAGGCATTTTAGATAGTTAACCGTTAATAACCAAGATACTAATTATAATTTATTAATATGAATAAAAATATCCGCAATTTTTCAATTATTGCCCATATTGACCATGGTAAATCAACGCTTTCAGACCGCATAATACAAATTTGTGGTGGGCTTTCAGATCGTGAAATGGAAGCTCAAGTACTTGATTCAATGGATCTTGAGCGTGAGCGTGGCATCACAATCAAAGCACAAAGTGTAACCCTTGATTATCATGCTAAAAATGGCGAAACATACCAGCTCAATTTTATTGACACACCAGGTCATGTTGATTTTTCTTATGAAGTGTCACGCTCGCTAGCTGCTTGTGAAGGGGCGTTATTAGTTGTGGATGCGGGGCAAGGTGTTGAAGCTCAAACACTGGCAAACTGCTACACTGCGTTAGATATGGATCTTGAAGTTGTCCCTGTTCTAAACAAAATTGACTTACCTGCGGCTGAACCAGAGCGCGTTGCAGCCGAAATCGAAGATATTGTAGGTATTGATGCTAGCAATGCAGTGCGTTGCTCGGCAAAAACTGGCGTTGGTGTTATTGATGTACTTGAGCAATTGGTCAGCGATATTCCACCACCAGAAGGTGACTCGACAGCACCATTGCAAGCACTTATTATCGATTCATGGTTTGATAATTATTTAGGTGTAGTTTCATTAATTCGCATTAAAAATGGCGAATTAAACAAAGGTGATAAGATCAAAGTAATGAGCACAGGTATGACTTATAACGTTGATCGACTTGGTATTTTTACCCCTAAGCAAATTGACAAACAATGCCTGCATTGTGGTGAAGTGGGTTGGGTTGTTTGTGCGATCAAAGATATACTAGGTGCGCCGGTGGGCGACACCTTAACTTTAGCAAAAGCACCTGCGCAAAATCCATTACCTGGTTTCAAAAAGGTCAAACCACAAGTTTATGCTGGATTATTCCCAACCAGTTCTGACGATTACGAAGCTTTTCGTGATGCCCTTGGCAAATTAAGTCTAAATGATGCCTCGTTGTTTTATGAGCCAGAAAATTCTGGAGCTTTAGGATTTGGATTCCGTTGTGGTTTCCTTGGCTTATTGCATATGGAAATCATTCAAGAACGCTTAGAGCGTGAATACAACCTTGATTTGATAACCACTGCACCGACGGTTGTTTATGAAGTACTAACTACATCAAATGACATTATCTACGTTGATAGCCCTGCCAAGTTACCAGCAGTAAATAACATTCAAGAATTACGCGAACCAATAGCAGAATGTAACATATTAGTTCCGCAAACTTATTTAGGCAACGTCATCACACTTTGTGTTGAAAAACGTGGTGTGCAAACCAATATGGTTTATCATGGCAATCAAGTTTCTTTAACGTACGAAATCCCAATGACCGAAGTTGTATTAGACTTTTTTGACAAACTAAAATCGACTTCGCGTGGGTATGCATCATTAGATTACAGTTTTAAACGATTCCAAGCTGCCGACATGGTAAGGTTAGATGTATTAATTAATGGTGAACGAGTTGACGCATTAGCCTTAATTACCCACAAAGACAATGCACCATATCGTGGACGAGAATTAGTTGAAAAAATGAAAGATCTTATTCCTCGTCAACTATTTGATATTGCCATACAAGCGGCTATCGGTAATCATGTCATAGCAAGATCAACGGTCAAACAACTACGCAAAAATGTATTAGCCAAATGTTATGGTGGCGATGTGAGTCGTAAAAAGAAACTTTTACAGAAGCAAAAAGAAGGTAAAAAGCGCATGAAACAAATAGGTAATGTGGAATTACCGCAAGAAGCCTTTTTAGCCATTTTGCATGTAGGAAAAGATTAACCAATTAAAAACAAATCAATAAAAAGATTTATTTAAAGAGGGAAAAAAATGGCTGGAACATTTGCCATCATATTAACACTAGCAACACTCATTACTGGTATCTTTTGGTTTTTAGAAAAATTCAAATGGAAACCAGCAAGACAACGTAAAGTTGAAGAAATCCGCACTCAAAGCAATGGCGAAGTTGATGGAAAGATACTGGCTGAAGTTGGTAAACCCAAAGGTTGGGTTGAAAATTTGGCATCGTTTTTTCCGGTATTGTTTGTCGTGTTTGTTATTCGTTCATTCATCTATGAACCGTTTCAAATTCCATCAGGATCAATGATGCAAACATTACTAATTGGCGACTTTATTGCGGTTGAAAAATTTTCTTATGGTGTGCGTGATCCTATTACTAACACCGTCATTATTCCGACAGGACAACCAAAACGTGGTGATGTTGCCGTATTTAAACACCCAAATGTGCCTCAAATGGATCTTATAAAGCGGGTTGTCGGCTTGCCAGGTGACAAAATCGTCTATTTAGTAAAAGAAAAGCAAATCTTAATCTATCCTGCTTGCCAAGCAACAGATGCAAATTGCGAAGGGCAACAATCACAGCCGCTCAATTTGCATTACAGCGAACCAAGGCCAAGTAACTGGAAAGAGGTGCATGAACAGTTCAAATCAAACCCTAATTTTTACACGCTAGAACAATATGCGGATAAAGGTATTGTTGATTCTCAGTCTATCATGACATTAAATATGAATATTCAACAAGAAACTCTTGGTGACACACCGCATGATATTCTAACCACTCAAGGTTCACAAGAAAATCCTAGCTATTTTTATCATCAGGATGGACAACCGATAGCCACTTGGGTTGTACCACAAGGTCATTACTTTATGATGGGTGACAACCGTGACAACAGCGGTGACAGTCGATACTTTGGCTTTGTACCCGAAGGTAATTTTGTGGGTAAAGCAACTGCGATTTGGATCAGCTTTGAAAAACAACCAAACGAATGGCCAACAGGAATCCGCTTTAGTCGTATTGGCGGTATACACTAATAGCTATAATTATGAAAAAATTTAGTCAAATTCAACAATCAATCGGCTATATGTTTCAAGATACATCCCTACTTGAATTAGCCCTTACTCATCGAAGTGCTAATAAATTGCATAACGAGCGTTTAGAGTTTTTAGGGGATTCTATTTTAAGTCTTGTCATAGCCGATGAACTTTATCACCGTTTTTCCAAACAAGATGAAGGCGATCTAAGCCAAATGCGCGCAACACTTGTTTGCGGGCAAACACTTGCCGAAATTGGTAAGGATTTTAAATTGGGCGATCACCTTATTTTAGGACAGGGTGAACTCAAAAGTGGTGGTTTTCGTCGCGAATCGATTATTTCTGATGCTGTAGAAGCCATAATCGGTGCCATTTATCTAGATAGCAACCTAGACACAGTTCGTTCACTTATCTTATCATGGTATCAAAGCCGCTTGACCCAAATTCAACCTGGTATTAAACAAAAAGATGCCAAAACAAGATTACAAGAATACTTACAAGGAATTCATCGTCCGCGCCCATGTTATTTAATTCTTGAAGTAACTGGCGATAACCACGAACAAGAATTCTTAATTCAATGCAAAATTGACAATGATAGCCATGAATATTTAGGTCGTGGCTTAAGTCGCCGAAAAGCAGAACAAGCTGCCGCACAAGAAGCACTCAACCAATTAGGTATAAAATGACAGAAACAACACAACATTGTGGATTTGTCGCCATTGTCGGGCGACCAAATGTAGGTAAATCAACGCTACTAAACCAATTGCTTGGTCAAAAAATTTCGATTACATCACGCAAAGCGCAAACGACCCGTCACCGAATTGTGGGTATTGACACGCAGGATAATGACCAAATTATCTATATCGATACTCCCGGACTTCATATTGAAGAAAAAAGAGCCATAAACCGCTTAATGAATCGTGCTGCAAGCAGCTCAATAGGGGATGTTGAACTCGTTATTTTTGTGGTTGAAGGCACACATTGGAATGACGACGACGAAATGGTCGCCAACAAACTCAAAGATTGCAAAAGCCCAGTTCTGTTAGTGATTAATAAAATTGACAACGTCACCGACAAAACACAATTATTACCGCATATTCAAGCGATAAGCCAAAAAATTAACTTCCTTGATGTTGTGCCAATTAGCGCTGAAAAAGGAGAAGGTGTAGATATTATAAAAGATATCGTCAAAAAACACTTACCAGAAGGTGAACACCATTTCCCTGAAGATTACATTACCGACCGCTCGCAACGCTTTATGGCATCAGAAATTATCCGTGAAAAACTTATGCGTTTTTTAGGTGACGAATTACCTTATTCAGTAACGGTTGAAATTGAACAATTTAAAGTTGACGAACGTAATGGAATGTACCGCATTAACGGACTAATCTTAGTTGAACGCGATGGACAAAAGAAAATGGTCATCGGCAACAAAGGTGAAAAAATCAAAAAAATTGGTATTGAAGCGCGCAAAGACATGCAATCATTTTTCGACAATAAAGTCCATCTAGAGCTTTGGGTAAAAGTCAAAGCAGGCTGGGCTGATGATGAACGAGCGTTGCGGAGTTTGGGTTATAGTGATGATTAAAGATCTTACTTGATTTTAGTTATTCATCAGGCATAAATATGCCTGATTTTTTAATTTTATTTCCCTCTTTTCGATGTTGTAAACAAAAGACTTAAGAATATTTATTTATCGCATTGAAAACTGGTACTAATTAGTGTAGCCGATCCACGCCCTAGTAATTATATTATTTTATAGACGATAATATATTCGATGAATGTGCTATTTTACCATTACCATTTTAAATTTTCAGTCATCTAAGATTAATTTATGAGGGGATGTGATATGCCATATAAAACACGTGAAGATTTACCTGATTCAGTACGCCATGTCTTGCCTGAACATGCGCAAGATATTTTTAAAGAAGCATTTAATAGTGCAATTAAGGAATATCAAGATCCGCATAAACGGCGTGATAACAGTGCACCAGAAACGATTGCTTTTAAAGTAGCTTGGGCTGCTGTCGAAAAGGTTTATCACAAAGGTGAAGATGGTAAATGGGTAGCTAAATAGATATTTAAATGGTTTAAGTTGAGCAACACAGCTTAATATTTTGAAAAATTTATTTTTTGTATATTTATTTAGGAGATATATATATGTATATTTGTACACTTACTTATGTGAAACCCATTACTGAAGTAGAAAAATATTTGTCACAGCATATTGATTATCTTGAGGACTATTACCGAACGGGACATTTTATTGCATCAGGTCCAAAAGTCCCTCGTACAGGTGGTGTGATTATTTGTCGTGCTGAGAATAAAGAGCAAGCGCTAGCAATATTACAAAAAGATCCGTTTTATATTCATCACATTGCTCAATATGAGATTATCGAGTTTGTGCCATCAAAATATACTGATGGGTTTGAAGAATTTATTTAAAAGTTAACTTCAAATATTTAAAGTTTATTATTCATTTTTGTGATATTTATCACATTTCGGTAAATATCACAAAAAACTGCACATTTCATTAATCACCTTTCCTACCCAAATATACTTATATTTTTCCTGATCAATACGGAAAAAGTTGGTTAGTAATTCTATTTTTTTCCTTTTATACTAAATTTGAATTATCAATAAACACAGGTACTTAATTATGAAAAATAGAGGTTTACCAAAAGATTTTTTGTGGGGTGGTGCTGTTGCTGCTCATCAATTAGAAGGTGCTTGGCAAGTTGGTGGAAAAGGAATAAGTGTCGCTGATGTGATGACTGTTGGTTCACCAAAAAGTTATCGTAAAATTACTGAAGGTGTTATTGAAGGTGAATATTATCCTAATCATGAAGCTATTGATTTTTATCATTATTATAAAGATGATATTAAGTTATTTGCTGAAATGGGTTTTAAATGTTTTCGTACTTCTATTGCTTGGACTCGTATCTTTCCAAAAGGTGATGAACTTGCACCAAATGAAGATGGGTTAAAATTTTATGATGATCTTTTTGATGAATGCTTAAAATACAATATTGAGCCAGTTGTTACACTTTCTCATTTTGAATTACCTTATTACCTTGTTACTGAGTATGGAGGATTCCGTAACCGTAAATTAATTAATTTTTTTGTCCGTTTTGCCGAGGTATGTTTTGAACGTTATAAGAATAAAGTCAAATATTGGATGACTTTTAACGAAATCAATAATCAAGCTAACTTTAATGAAGATTTTGCACCGTTTACTAACTCAGGTATTTTCTATAAACAAAGCGACGATCGCGAGCAGATTATGTATCAAGCTGCACATTATGAATTAGTTGCTAGTGCTAAAGCGGTACAAATTGGTCATGCTATTAATCCTGATTTTAAAATAGGCTGTATGTTGGCGATGATCCCTATCTATCCAGAGACTTGTAAACCAGGTGATATTCTAATGGCACAAAAGGCGATGGAGCGTAAATATTTTTTTGGTGATGTTCATGTCCATGGAGAGTATCCAAACCATATTAAAAATTATTGGCAACGTAAAGATTTTAAACTTGATATCACCAATCAAGATCTTGAGATCTTGAAAAATGGAACAGTTGATTACATTGGCTTTAGCTATTACATGTCTAATGCAATTAGGAAGAAAGAAAATAATGAAAGCTATGAATATAACGAAAAAACCGATCTGATCGGCAATCAATATGTTAAAAAATCAGATTGGGGTTGGCAAATCGATCCTGAGGGACTTCGTTATACACTTAATTGGTTAACTGATATGTATCGTTTACCGCTTTTCATAGTTGAAAATGGTTTTGGCGCCTACGATAAAGTCGAAGCTGATGGTAGCGTGCACGATGCTTACCGTATTGATTATCTGCGTGAACATATTAAACAAATGAAACTTGCTGTTGAAGAAGATGGTGTTGATTTGATGGGATATACTCCTTGGGGATGTATTGATCTTGTTTCAGCAGGGACAGGTGAAATGGAAAAACGTTATGGATTTATCTATGTTGATAAAGATAACAAAGGTAACGGTTCACTAAAACGTAGCCGCAAAGCCTCATTCGCATGGTTTAAAAGAGTGATTGAGTCTAATGGCGAAGTCTTATAAAGCATAACTATTTTTAGGGGAATTTATGAAAAAAGCATTAATCATTTGTGCGGCAGGTATGTCATCATCATTAATGGCTAAAAAAGTAACAGAATATTTTGCTAGCAAAGATAAAACAATTTTGGTTGATGCAGTCTCGGCAACCGAAGGCGGAAATATGATTCAAAATAGTGATTTTTCACTCTTTTTAATTAGCCCGCAAACTATGATGATGCTTGATAAATTTAAAAAATTGGGGGAAGAAGTCGGTAAGCCTGTTGTGAGTATTCCTTTTCAGGCTTATATACCCGTTCAATCAGGCATTGAACAATTGGCTAAGTTAGTAGAGGAGAATATAAACTAATTTAAATCAATATATATCGGCTTTAGCGATATGATTTGGCGTTGTGAATAGATTATTAAAATAGCAGCGCCTTACTATCTTACGTTGGTGTGTGGTGTACTTATGTTATGTAATAGTTAAAAGTATTCACTATATTATTAATAATATGGTTTTAGTTGACACAGGTATGGATGATAGTGATTAAAAATAAACAGCGTGACCTTATTAGTTTATTGGTTCGTTCTAAAGATCTATTCAAAAGCAGTGCATTACTAGCGAATGAGTTAGCATTATCAGATCGTACTGTTCGCACTTATCTTAATGATTTGAAATCGTTAATTGAAAGTCACGGTGGATCTATTATTAGTAAACAAGGTTATGGTTACAAATTACAAATTAAAGATAGAACAGCTTTCAATTTATTTTTAATTGAGCATCATTTATTAGATCGCAATGTAGAACAAGCAAATTGTCGAGAAGTATGTCAGAGAAAGCACCATATTCTTAATTTATTATTATTAGAAGGCCAAAAAATCGATATAGAAGCATTAGCTGAACAATTATTTATTAGTTCTTCTCAACTAAATAAAGATATTTTAGAAATCAAACACCAACTCCAACCTTATGGGCTTACTATTAAAAAAAGTCAATCTCTGTTTTATGTTGAAGGTGAGGAAAAAGCAAAACGACATTTTATTTTGAGCTATTTTTTTCATGAAGAATCGATTAATTTTCTGCAGCATCTAACTTATTTAAACAAGTTCAATGATGTAATTGGCTTAGATACGTTAACCATTATTATTTTAGATGAGTGTCGTGAGGCAAAAATAAAATTATCTGATGTAATGATACAAAATATCGTCTTGCATTTATCATTAAGTATCAAACGGTTACAGTTAGGGCTTTCTATTCAAAATCTTGATATGCCACAATCTACTAAAAAGAAATTGGAATATCAAGTCGCTAAAAAAATCATCAATAAAGTAGAAAAAGTGATTGGTTTTTGTTTTCCCAAAGAAGAACAAATGTATTTAACATTGCATTTGATTAGTAAATCAAATTTTATTCAGAATGATTTTAACTCCGAGCTGTATTTATCTTTGACTAATTTATTATTTAGAATACAGCAAGAAACTGGATATTTATTTTTAAACGATGAGCAATTGAAAAATGGAATTATTCAGCACCTAAAACCGATGATTGTCCGCTTAGAACAGCATATAAAATTGAAAAACCCATTGCTTGATGAAATTAAAACAAACTCTCCAGAATTGTTTGAGTTAGTTAAAAAATACCTTAACCAGCTTCCTGAACTTAAAAAATTTACGATTCCTGATGATGAATGGGGTTATTTGACTTTGCACTTTTTAGCTTCGATAGAAAAGTTAAAAAATGAACAAAAGGCTAAAGTGTTAATTATTTGTGCAACTGGGCAGGGTAGTGCTCAACTACTAAAAAATCGCGTTGAATGCGAGTTTAATGAAAGAATCAAAATCGTTGCAACGCAAGGCTATTATGAAATTGAACCCAAAGTATTGGATAAGGTTGATTTTATTATCTCGTCAGTTGATCTATCATCAAAAGTATTTAAAGTCCCTGTTTTTCACGTCTCTGTATTTTTTACAGAAGATGATATACAAAAAATTCGTCGTCATTTATCGTCACCAATTATGCTTATCTCGGCACATACAGAGCCAATATCAACATTTGCATCATCAAATACTTTAGATCATCTTAGTAATGTTGAACAAATGGTAGATGAACTATCCGCTGATTATTTCTACCAATGCAGTGGTACCCAAAGTAAAGAACAAGTTTTAGATGGTTTGCTTGATCTTTTAGTACTAAATGAAGATAACAATTATAAGCAAAAGATGATAGCACAAATGGAAAATCGTATGCTATTAGGTGATATTTTCTTTAGCCCAACTATCGTAGTACCACATCCAGCAATGCCTGTGGGAAAATTGTCTAAAATTGGTATTGCAATTATTCCCGATGGATTATTTTGGGATCACAATTATCCAAAAATTCACTTTATCTTTATGATTTCACCATCTATTTATCAAAACCCGACTTTATCAATGATGACAAAAGCTATTGTCAAATTGATTGACGATTTAGAAATGCAAACAAAACTGTTAAAAACACAAAACTTTAACCAATTTAAACGACTTTTTATCCAACTTATTGAAAAAGAGGTATAGCAATGAATAAAGAAATGAGCTCAGAGGATATTCAACTTATTGCTTTTAATATTATTTTGTATAGTGGTAATGCTAAAACTAAAATCCACGAGGCTTTTAAGACGATGAGACAAGCTGATTTTATTGGCGCAAATCAGCTTCTTGAAGAAGCGAATAAAGAAATCTTACAAGCACACCATTCCCAAACAGAACTACTGCAAAATTATGCCAATGGTACCAAAATCACAATGGAAATTATTATGGTACATGCACAAGATCACTTAATGACTACCATGAGCTTTCGAGAAATGGCAATTGAAATGTTACATCTATATGAAAAACATCATGAGTTAGAAATAAAACTAAAAAGCTAAATAAGGAGTGGCATAATGACAGAAGATCTAACAATGCATAAAAAAATCAGCCTAACTAATCTCTATTTTAATCGATTTTTAGTGATTCGCTATACCACTGCATTTTTTTTATTTTTGAATCTTTATTGGGCAACCTTTCTAATAGGTTCATTGTCAATAGTCGCTATTTTACCGCTTACTCTTTTTGTTTTGGGCATACTTACCACATGGGAACAAATTAAGCTTTATCGTAATCATTGCAACAAATTGCCTTATGCAAGATTATTTTATCGTGCTTTAGCGA
Source organism: Gilliamella sp. (assembly GCF_024104075.1). NCBI lineage: Bacteria > Pseudomonadati > Pseudomonadota > Gammaproteobacteria > Orbales > Orbaceae > Gilliamella > Gilliamella sp. The sequence goes on from NZ_JAGGHR010000011.1 coordinate 33,773, forward strand.
TAGTTTTTGTGACACTAATGATGATGCTTTATACACCTTTGTATCAGCTTTTTTGCCCATTTTTAAAACAGACTCAAGATGTATTAAATGTATTGGCGGTATTACTGATGGTGAGTTTAATTATTACGTTTTTAATGCTTAAAAAAATAAATAATATTCAACATAATCGGGATCAGCATTTTAAAAGAATCCAAGCTTACGAAAAATTTATTAATTAAAAGAGGACAATAAAATGAATACGGGATTTGTTATTTTGCAGAAATATCTGATGACGCCCATGGCTAAAATATCGCAATTTAAAATTGTTCGAGCAGTAATGGCTGCGGGGATGGCGTCTGTACCTTTTTCTATTGTAGGTTCAATGTTTTTAGTATTTAACACATTGCCAATGACATTTACGGGATTAGAAGTTTTTTTTGAAAATACTTTTTTTAGAGTGAGTGATCTTTATATGATTGCTAACACAGCGACAATCGGTATTTTGGCTCTTTATTTTAACTTTGTTGTTGGTTATGAACTAACTAAAATCGAAGCAGAAGAAACAGGCCTTAAAGTTAATGCTCTTAATGGTGCGATGTTATCTGTTTTTGCCTTTTTCATGACTTTGCCTGAACTGATCATGCAAAACGGGGTTATTACCTTACTTAATGATCAAAATAATTTAGTCTTTAATGGGCTACGCTTACAACCATTTATCTTTCGCTTGGGTACATCAGGTATATTTATTGCAATAGTTATGGCCATTGTGGCAACTAATCTCTATTTTTTATGTGTTAGACGAAATTGGGTTGTAAAAATGCCTGAAACAGTGCCATTAGGTGTTTCGCGATCTTTTACCGCACTGATCCCAACTTTTGTAATTGCCTTTTTTGTGATCATTGTTAATGGTATTTTCATCTATTTTGGTACTGATATTTTCAATATTATAGCTGTACCGTTTGCTTTTGTAACCAATCTTACCAAAAGCTGGTTGGGTATTATGGTTATCCTATTTTTAATCCATGCGCTATGGGTAGTTGGGATCCATGGTGCCAGTATTATTGGAGCATTTATTACCCCTATTATGTTAACTAATATGACTGAAAATACAGCGGGAGCACATATTCCTTTTGCTGGTGAATTTAATAATTCACTCGTGATTTTAGGGGGATCAGGTTCTACTTTATTAATGACATTTTTTATTGCGTTTTTTGCTAAGTCTAGCCAACTAAAAATCTTAGGGCGAGCATCTGCAGTACCTGCAATATTCAATATCAACGAACCAGTTATTTTTGGTATGCCGATTGTATACAATCCTTATTTAGCTCTCCCTTTTTTCTTAGCACCTATGGCTTGCGGAACATTAGGTTATTTGGCTATTAATACTGGTTTTATTCATCCAATCATCGCATTAATTCCATGGCCATCCCCAATGGGATTAGGGGCATTTATTAGTACTGGCGGTGATTATAAAGCGGCTATTGTTGCCATATTCTCGGCTATTTTAGCTTTGCTAATCTATATTCCTTTTGTCAAATTATATGACAATAAATTGTATAAAGATGAGCAAGGTAAGTCAGAAAACCAAATTCAAACAGCTTAATTTTTTATATAAGGGCGTATACATTTCATTAAAGATTACGCTCTTTTTTAGCTAAAATCATAAATATCAATTATGCTTATTTTCTCTGAGATTTAAGAAATCATCCCTACTAAATTCACTACTGTTTTATACTCAAATTTATACTCAAACGTAGTGTTTCCTGAAAGTTTTTAACAAAAATCAGTTTTATTTAGACGGAGAATATTTTATTCGCTAACTGTGTTAAGAAAATATATCATTGTTGACATTTGCAGTTAATTTTGTAAAAAATTTTTTACACCAAACGAAAGTATTTTTTAAAACTCTAGATGAAATTTTATAACAAATTTTAATTATCATCGATTGCATTTCACATTTAATCATCAGTCTCTATTGAGTAAATTATAATTGCGTTAATTATTCTTTAGTTCTAGTAATCTTTGCTACTCCATTAAAATGGTAAATTAGAGTAAATATGTACTATATAACTGATCAATATTCGATCAGTATTTTTGTTTTCTATGCTATATTGATGGTTACCCTTAACTTATTGTTGCATGATCTATTAATGCGCTTTATGTATTTGGGGATTATGTGGGTACGATAAATGATACTTTAATTTGGAGGTACAAAATGTTTTCTCTTAAACGTAAATTGATAAAGTATTGCTACTTTATGGTATTTTTACTGATAAGCCAACAAGTACTAGCTGTCGAAAACGTAACACAAAAATTAACAGCTGCCGCAGTTGCTTCGCCCGATTATTATGGTGCAAAGGCAGCCGAAGAAGTGCTCGAAAAAGGTGGAAACGCAGCCGATGCTGCGGTGGCCACCGCATTTGCTCTTGCTGTTACTTATCCTGAAGCGGGTAACATTGGTGGGGGTGGTTTTATGACTCTTTGGATGGACGGTAAGCCTTATTTTATTGATTATCGTGAAGTTGCACCAAGTAAAGCTGATAAAGATATGTATCTTGATGATCATAAAAATGTGATTCCTAATTTGAGTTTATATTCTTACAAAGCATCGGGAGTGCCTGGAACTGTTGCTGGTATGTGGGCGGTTCATCAGCGTTTTGGTAAATTACCTTGGAAAGAGGTTATAGCACCAGCTATTCGATTTGCCAATGAAGGATTTGTTGTAGACAAACAACTAGTTAAACGTTATCAAGAGGCACAAGAACTTGCGCCTGCTAATGGTCACTTTAAGCAATACTTTGGTTCAATGCAAGAAGGGAAAATATTTAAACAACCTGAGCTTGGTAAAGTTTTAGATCGTATTGCCCAGCAAGGTAGCGATGGATTTTATAAAGGTGAAACGGCTAAATTAATTGCACAACAGATGGAGAAAAATGAAGGTTTAATTACTGAAAATGATTTAGCAAATTATAAGGTTAAATGGCGAGATCCTTTAATTGCTAACTGGCATGATATGCAGATTGTTACTGCTCCACCGCCAAGCTCAGGAGGTGTTGGTTTAATTCAATTATTATTAATGAAACAATATTTAGCGAATGATTTCAAAGAGGTAAAAGTAAATTCAGCGCAATATATTCACTTGTTAGCAGAAATAGAAAAACGTGTTTTTGCCGATCGAGCCGAATATATGGGAGATCCTGATTTTATCTCTGTACCTGTCACTGAATTGATTGATACTAATTATTTAGCGCAGAGAGCGAAACAAGTTAATCCAAAAGCGATTTCGATTACTGAAAAAGTTAAACCAGGTTTAGATAATAATCGTGAAAAGTTACAAACTACACATTTTTCGATTGTGGATAAATGGGGCAATGCCGCATCGAATACTTATACACTTAATGGTTGGTTTGGATCTGCTGTTGTAATAGAAGGCACTGGTATCATTCTAAATAATGAAATGGATGATTTTAGTAGTAAACCAGGTGTTGCTAATCAATTTGGTGTCGTGAGCAAAGATGCTAATGCAATAGAACCAAATAAACGTCCTTTATCTTCTATGACACCAAGTATTTTTATTAAAGATAACAAAGTTGCAATGGTCATTGGTACACCAGGTGGTTCAAGGATTTTTACTTCAATCTTTCAAGTTGTGACAAATGTTTTTGATAATCATATGTCATTAAAAGCGGCAATGGATGCTCCGCGTTATCATCATCAACTATTACCAGAGAATCTTATCTTTATTGAGCGTTTTCAAAATAAAGTTCCCGAAGAGTTAAAAGATAAACTTAAACAAATGGGTTATCATTTTAAACAGCAAGATTTTAGCGGTGATATTCAAGCCATAAAAATTACCGACAATAAACCCGAAGCCGTATCAGATATTCGAGGTCGAGGTAAATCAATTATTGTGAAATAGATAATAAAAGACCCGCCATAATGACGGGTCTTTTTGTATTTATTGTTGGATGATTATTCAGGAATAATATCAACAATAAGTTTAGCAAATGCTTCGCTGTGTACTTGGAAGAACACTTCATGTTCACCAGTAGTACGCAGTACGCCATTTGGTAAGCGAACTTCGCTTTTTGATACTTGAATACCACGAGCTTTAACAGCATCAGCGATATCACGAGTACCGATTGAACCAAATAATTTGCCTTCATCACCGGCTTTAGAAGTAATAGTTACTTTACCAAGTGCATTGATTTGAGCAACACGCTCTTCAGCTGCTTTCAATGTTTCTGCAAGCTTAGCTTCTAATTCAGCACGACGAGCTTCAAAGAATTCGATATTCTTTTTAGTTGCTGATACAGCTTTACCTTGTGGAATTAAAAAGTTACGTGCGTAACCTGCTTTAACATTAACTTGATCACCTAAGCTGCCTAAATTAGCAACTTTATCGAGTAGAATAATTTGCATTATATGTTCCCTCTGTTGCTAATTACTGATGATTATCAGTATATGGTAATAATGCCAAGTAACGAGCGCGTTTGATTGCGCGAGCTAATTGACGTTGATATTTTGCGCTAGTACCAGTGATACGGCTTGGTACGATTTTACCACTTTCTGTGATATAGCTTTTTAATAAAGAAACATCTTTATAATCAATTTCTTTAACGCCTTCTGCAGTAAAACGGCAGAATTTGCGACGACGGAAATAACGTGCCATTTGGCTATTCTCCTAATAGTTTAACTTGGTCAGCATGTAAAACAAGTTGGCTTGTTTGGTTGCGTTTAGTATGTGTGCTTATAAAGCCACTAACTAAAACTTTGCTGCCTTTTTTTATGTAACTTAGCTCTTGTTGTCCACTAACAATCACAGGCATTATGCACCATGCTTGTCTTGTAAGTTCTGCTTCGATTTGTTTAGAAACATGTTCTAAATAAAATTGACAATGCGAGATCCCACTTGGACTGATTTTTCGTATCGGAGTTTTTTTTACAATACCCGATAACATTAAACGATTATTCGTCGGAATCATCGTCCATGGTTACTTCGTTAAAATCTTCTTCAGAACTACGACGTTCATCTTTGGCTTTTAACATAGGTGAAGCTTCAGTTACAGCGTGTTTTGTGCGCATAATTAAACTGCGAATTACTGCATCATTGAAACGGAAGCTATCTTCAAGCTCGTTAACAGCTTCTTGAGTTGCTTCAACATTCATTAACACGTAATGTGCTTTGTGCAGTTTTTCGATAGGATAGGCTAATTGACGACGACCCCAATCTTCTAAACGATGGATTTTGCCACCATCAGTGGTTAACGTACCAGTATAACGTTCAATCATACTAGGTACTTGTTCACTCTGATCTGGGTGAACCATAAATACTATTTCGTAATGACGCATTATCGCTCCCTACGGATTAATCAGCTTTCTGTCGGGGCAACCGCAACCCATTGAAAGCAAGGAACATGAAAAATAGGCGGTTAAAATCGACGAGGCATTATATATCAAGTTATTGGGTTTGACAAATGAATATGCCAAGATTCTTTGTAAGACAGTGTCACTTTTAGTTGATAGGAAGTATCTGTTTTTATGACTGTTTTTTATGAAATTCTTTTGAAAAACGTCAAAAAAAAGCAGGAAAAACTTCAATGAAATCAATACCTTTCCTGACCGATTTTTGTGGTTGTAAAAATGCATTTTAAAATGTAACGATTTCTATACATTTTTGTTATCAAAATATGCTATGCTTATGAGTACCTATCATTTTTACTTATAGACGTATGTATAAAAGGAGTGTTTGATGGTTCAGGAAACTATTTTTAGCAAAATCATTCGAAAAGAAATCCCAGCTGATATTGTTTTTCAGGACGATAAGGTGACAGCATTTCGTGATATTTCTCCTCAAGCGCCGACTCATGTGTTGATTATCCCAAATAAACTAATTCCAACCGTTAATGATATTAAGGAAGAAGATGAAACCATTATTGGGCATATGATGGTTGTTGCTGCCAAAATTGCAAAACAAGAAGGTATTGATGAAAGTGGTTATCGTTTAATTATGAATTGTAATAAAGATGCAGGACAAGAGATTTTCCATCTTCATATGCATTTATTAGGTGGTAAAAATTTAGGTAGATTAATAGGTTAATCATGATATGAAACAGATCAAACGTATATTTGTTGTTAGCTCATTAGCTTTTTTGTTAGCGGGTTGTCATCTTCTTGGGAACTCTCAAAAAACCGAAGTTAAATCGCCTGTTGATGTTAATCAACCTGATGGTACTGGCGTGATTGATACGCCACCGCAAATTGTTAGGCAGACTGATTGGCATTCGATATTATCACCATTTATCAGTAAATTAGTGAGTTTGTCATCTTTAGACTCAGATAATAAGTTGATTTTAATTAGCGATATCCAAAACCGTAGTGGTGATTATCTTGCCAATAATAAAATTGCTAATGCATTGCATCAATTAATGCACAAACAAAATACGTTCACTGTAGTTGATCAACAAGCGATAATCCAAGCTAAACAATCACTGGGTATTTCGGCTGATGATAAGCTTGTGTCACGAGGTAAGATGATTGGTTTAGCTAAGTCGATGAATGCAAATTATGTCCTTTTTACAACAATTTATAAAGTGCCAAGCGAAAGTACTGATGCCGATTTAGCTATGGAATTACTTTCAACGAAAAGTGGCGAAATATTAACTAGAGTTGCGTCGAAAGATTTTCCAAAACCGTCTGATAGCAATAGTAATGCACAATCAAAACAAATTGGAGATAATCAATAATGGGGCCGTTGTTGATTGATGTTGATGGTTTAACATTAACTCAAGACGATAAAAAGTTGTTACAAAATCCATTGGTGGCAGGGGTGATTTTATTTAGCCGAAATTACCAAGATCCTACGCAACTATACGAATTAATTAAACAAATTCGAGCAGCTAGCTCACAACGTTTATTAATCTCGGTCGATCATGAGGGCGGCCGAGTTCAGCGATTTAGAGAGGGCTTTACAGCAATTCCCCCTGCGCAATCGTTTGCAGCGCTGAATAACCTAGAGCAAGCAAAGTCCTTGGCTTTTGATGCGGGTTGGGTTCTTGCTATGGAGTTAATTGCGTTTGATATCGATCTAAGCTATGCCCCTGTTTTAGATTTGGGACATGATTGTCTTGCTATCGGTACACGTTCATTTCATCAAGATGTCGATATTGCTTATCAAGTTGCTTCTGCCATGATTGATGGTATGCATGCAGCAGGTATGAAAACTACGGGCAAACATTTTCCTGGGCATGGTCATGTGATTGCCGATTCGCATAAAGAAACGCCTATTGATCATCGTGAAAAGTCGTTAATTGAGTACGATATGCAGATTTTTACTAAGCTTATTGCTAATAATAAGCTCGATGCGATTATGCCTGCCCATGTGATTTATCCTGCCTTTAATGATAAACCGGCTAGCGGTTCGCCATATTGGCTTAAAACAGTGCTTCGTGAGCAATTACATTTTGATGGTGTAATCTTTTCTGATGATTTATCAATGGAAGGAGCTTCAGTAATGGGGAATCACGCTGAGCGTGCCCAAGCTGCATTAGCAGCTGGTTGTGATCTGCTTTTGGCTTGTAATAATCGGCAAGGAACGATGGCTATTTTAGAGCAGTTAATGGCGTTAGATAAGGTTAGTCCACTAACATCAGATAAAGCAAAATGCTTATTAGCTCATACTAAAATCACTTATGATGAATTAATAAAAAATCCTAAGTGGCAAAATCGCCGAGATAATTTAATCAAACTTAATGAGAAGTGGGCAAATTATGCAAGTAGCCATCATTGAAATTGATCATAATCAACATCTGATTGCGTATAATGATACAGCTAGGGTATTGTTGGGGCCTAAGGCTTTGGTATTAAAACAACTTTTTGATTATCAATCGATTTTCAGTTTTGATAATACCGTTAATATTGATGAGCAAGATGATACGATTATTGTTTTAAATTCTCAGCACTTTTTATTGCAAAAGGTGATGGAATCATCTAAAACAATATTTATTTTACAACCTATTGATTATCTAAAAAAACGCTTATCAAAAATAACCGTAGTGGCTTGCCATGCTTTTGAGATCTTTGCTACCCAAAGCGTGGTTATGCAAAAACTGATTGCACAAGCGAAAGTGTTTTCTATGCAACGTGAACCGTTATTAATATCTGGCGAAACAGGTACTGGTAAGGATTTATTGGCTAAGGCTTGTCATCAATATAGTCCCCGTGGAGATCAGGCTTTTTTAGCCTTAAATTGTGCAGCCATGCCTGATGAAGTCGTTGAAAGTGAATTATACGGTCATGCAGCAGGCGCTTATCCCGGCGCAATTGAGAGCAAAAAAGGTTTTTTTGAACAAGCTAATGGCGGTTCAGTATTGCTTGATGGTATTGATGAAATGTCGTTTCAAATGCAAACTAAGTTATTGCGTTTTATTAACGATGGCTATTTTCGTCGTGTGGGGGACGATAACGAGGTTTATGTCGATGTTAGAATCATTTGTGCAACAAAGGTTGATTTGGCTGATTTGGTTGAGCAAGGAAAATTTAGAAAAGATCTTTATTATAGGCTGAATGTATTATCGCTTAATCTACCTTCTTTACAAGAACGCAAAGATGATATAACTCAACTTACGCATATTTTTGTAAATGAATATGCCAATAAACAAGGCATCATACCACCAACAATTGACGATAATGTTATTGATAATTTGACCCGTTACTCATGGCCAGGTAATGTAAGGCAACTTAAAAACATACTTTATTCGGCATTAGCGCAATTGACCTCGCCTAGGTTAACGGTCAAAGACATTGTGTTACCGACTCCAATCACATCTCAATTATCGTGGGTCAACAATATTGAAAATAAAACTCTTGATGAAATAACTAAACAGTTTGAAAAAGAGATCTTATTAAAATTATATGATCAATACCCAAGCTCAAGAAAGCTGGCCAAAAGATTAGGTGTGTCGCATACAGCGATTGCAAATAAGTTGCGGGATTATGGGATAGGGCGGTAAATTTGTTTAATAGCACTAAAAGAGTTTTAGTAACAGGAGGAGCTGGATTTATTGGTTCTGCTGTCATTCGATATATTATCGAACATACTCAAGATTATGTCATTAATATTGATAAATTAACCTATGCGGCAAATTTGAACTCGCTAGCAATGGCTTCTAGCAGTGAAAGATATATTTTTGAACAAGTTGATATTTGTAATCGACAAGCATTGGATCGTGTATTTCAACAATATCCCCCCGATGCTGTGATTCATTTAGCGGCTGAAAGCCATGTAGATAATTCAATAACCAGTCCTATTGCTTTTATTGAAAGTAATATTATAGGAACTTTTACACTTTTAGAAGCTTCTCGAAATTATTGGAATAATTTGTCTGATGAGAATAAAGAGAAATTTCGTTTTATCCATGTATCAACTGATGAAGTTTATGGTGATCTAGGTAGTACGAAATCATTTTTTACAGAGGTAACACCCTACTCACCAAGTAGTCCTTATTCCGCTTCTAAAGCATCAAGTGATCATTTAGTTAAAGCATGGTATCGCACATATGAGTTACCAACTATTATAACACATAGTACCAATAATTATGGACCTTACCAGAATACTGAAAAACTGATTCCATCTGTAATTTTTAAGGCATTGGCAGGCAAGCCCATATCCATTTATGGCGATGGTTTACAAATACGTGATTGGATATATGTAGAAGATAATGTCAAAGCTATATATTCTGTCTTAAATAAAGGTAAAATTGGCGAGACTTATAATATTGGTGCAAATAGCGAATATACGAACTTAGATACAGTACAAATTATTTGCTCAATGATGGATGAACTTATTCCAAAACGCCCAAATGGAATCAAACGATATCAAGATTTAATTCAATTTATATCTGATAGACCTGGCCATGATTATCGATATGCTATCGATTCATCGAAAATTCAAAAACAGTTAAACTGGAAGCCACAAGAAAAGTTTGAAAGTGGATTGCGAAAAACTATTGAATGGTATTTAAATAATATAGAAACTCAAGGATAACTTATGCTACCTAATGTACCGATTGTCATGCCAGCCTATAATAATGGTGTTTTTATATTAGCAATATAAGAATTAATTCTTATTGTATGAATCACTTGTGCTGTTTACAGTAATTTGAGAAACTACTGTAATAAATATACATAAAAAACAAAACTAACGCCTTATCACAGACAAGATATATGGTGCTTATATCACAAAGAAAAATAACGGTCACTGATTTGGCAAAACGCTTTATGGTTACTCGGCCTACCATTTACAATGTACTAAAGAAAGCCTGATCGTAGCTTTTTGTGCCTTTAACCAGTAAGAATGAACGTTATAAAACCATTTGTTATGGAATTAAACGTTTGGTTAAAGTCGAAAAATTGATTGAAGATAAATTAAGACGGCAAGCTAAACCCTATAACAAAACCTATCCAGGTTTACCTTTACTTAAAAATGAAATGAAACAGCAAACTAGAGAATATTTATTTGTTGGTATTAATGATTTTTCACGTGAGCTTTATGTGGGTATTTACCACGATAAATCCCAATTTAGCTCAGCACAGTTTTTACAAAATGATATATTAGTCCAATGTCCTTATACTATTGAATGTATTTATTCTGATAATGGACGAGAATATCAATGCACCAGCGAACACCTATTTGTTAAAACGTGTAATAACCACTGTATCAATCAAAAATTCACCAAACTAGCCTGCCCGCAAATGAATGGGAAAGCCGAAATAGTGATACGAACTTTAATGGAGATATGGCATAATCAACAAATATTTAGCGATTCTAAAGAGAGGAAACAAAAGCTTAAACGATTTATTAATTATTATAATACAGTTAACACTCAGCGATTTTGGGAAAAAGGTCTTATGAGTTTTTATAGGATTATTTTAATGATAAAGTGTAAATATCTCGGTGTTTTCCAACACTCACGAAAAAAGTAATAGCGATATTGATTGGGTTTATATAAATATTGTTATTTGGTTGAAAATGTATTTGCTAGGTTGAAACATTACCTAGGTATAGCAATACGTTACGATAAGTTGGTAATAGATTATATTTGTATGACGTATTAGTATGTTGCATGATGTGGCTAAAAATGTAAAGAAGGCTTATGATTAATACAAAAGATTAATAGCCCTTAATATTACTAAAATGAAATAAAAGTATAGGAATTGTGGGTATGTTTGAAAGCTTAAAACTACTTAATAGATATAGAAATAATAAAGTTAAAAAGATTAAAATGATGTTTAAAACAGCTAAATTAAATAGACAAAAAAAAGTAAAAAATCTTTTTAATATTGATGAATGCAATTCTATTTTAATCGTAATGTGCGATTATGGTATTGGCGATGCAATTGTAGCATCTTTTCTCATTTATGAACTAAGAAAGAATAATTACAATGTTAGTGTGGTAGTTGATGAGAGGCTAAATTTTTTATTCGATTATTTTATACAAGTTGACAATGCTTTTTTCTTTAACAAAAAGAATATTAAAAAATTTATTAGAGCTGAAGAAAAAATAAAAATAGATCTTGCAATTGATTTATATGATGAGGGAAATAATAGTCTAAGAAGAGTTGAGATAATATCTTCTTTTAAACCAACACATACTTTGGGATTCAACCAGTCAATGTATAGACAATATGATACATCGATTTGTTATTCCGATTATGATGCTCATATAACGGAAAGAAGTTGTATTGCTTTAGATTTCTTAAACATTGATTATGATATGGTTAAATATCATTTAAATATTCAATATGATGAATTACAACTGGCAAAGAAATTTTTAGATAAAATTTGTGATGGATTAGATAAATTTATTATTGTTTTTAATCCGTTTGGGTCTTCCAAAACAAAAAGTTTATCGTTTGAGCAAATAGAGAAAATCACTGAGTTTTTAACACTCCAAAAAGATTGTATTACTATCGTTGTAGGCGAACAGAAAGAAATTGTTTTTATACATGAATTACCTAATGTTTATATCAATAAAAATCCTTCTTTTATTTTTACATCTGCATTAGTTTCATTATGTAATTTGGTTATTACTGTTGATACATCTATTGTTCATGTTGCATCTGCATATAATATTCCTATGATAGCGGTATATAATAATCGTTATAATTTATGCTTTGACTTAAATAAAGTTTGGGCACCGATAAGTAATAATTTTGAATTAGTTTTTACAAAAGAAAATAAAGGAACCGAATTTGGTGATCCTGTTTCTAATTTAGATATTCAATTTATCATTGAAAAAATAAAGAAAATGTTGAGTGTTAATTTTAAGTATTGATTAAAAGCAGTTTAGGTTAAGTTCCAAAATTGTACTTTAGGCTATAAGTAAACTACAGTACAAAAATAGTTGATTAGTTATATGGTTTTTAATTAAATAAATTTAATAGATAACATTAATTATTTTTCTTTTCAAGTTAGTTATTTATAGTATAAACTTCCTATATTACCTTAAGAAGGTATCGCTTCCTAATAAACAGGGAGAATATTGGTCAATGGATTTTACGAGTGACAGCAGTCAAAATCAATGCTGTTTTAGAAAATTCAACCTTATTGATGGATTTAGCCGAGCAGCATTAGGTATTGATATTATGCTCAGTTTACTTACCGGTAGAATAACGCGTTATCTGGACAAGCTAGCACAATATCATTGTTATTCGTTAAAAATATGGAACTATAGTGGTTCATTTTTGCCAACTGAGCAAAATTACACGGTATTACCATTGATTATCTTGAGCCAAGTAGTCTATATCAAAACGGTTATATTGAACGATTTAACTGAACTTATCGAATCGAATTGTTAGATTTATATCTTTTTAATAATCTAGAGTAAGTAAGGAGGGTAACTGAAGAATAGCTCATCACTTGTTGGTGAAAGACTGCATGAGTATTAAATAATATGACACCAATTGAATACGAATCCTTAAAATAGGAAGCGTAATTTTCTACTTGAATCTTGTACTAAGTTTGGGGTATTGGCAAACATGCTATTTCCTTGTTTAGCCTAAAATTTAGCTAAGGTACATTTGTAATGTTAAGTTTAAATTAATACAAGAGGTTAATATCTAGTATGAATTATCTTGATGAGCTACAGCGAAAAGTTAATAAATATAAAAATAAATATTTTTTTAACAGTAAAAAAATAGCCATTAAATTAATTTGGTGGAACTTAGTTCAACTATTTAGTTTTAGAAATAAACAAGAAAAGATACCTAAGGAAAAATACAATAAAATAGCTTTATACTTCTCTGGCGGTATTGGCGATATTTTAATAGGCTTTAACTATGCTTGTTATTTGCTTGAATATTTAAAAAACTGCAATATTAGTATTGATATTTACGTTAATAATGCAGGAATGGTAAAAGCACTAGATGGAGGATCTGATTTTAATATTTATTCAAATACTAGCGAGGAACCTCATAAATATTTATTAAAGATTGGATTGGTTCGATATCCTCAGATATTAGAAGACAACATTGTTTATTCAAAGTATCGTAAGAATGATAGATTGTTGAAATTAGTTCAAGTTTATAGCGAATTTTATGCAAATAATCCTCGTTTTTTTGAATATCTTCCTTTTATGGATGGTATGACAAATCAGTATTCCCTCATTAATGGACAAAGAAGAATACAACAGCCTGATATAGGAAATATTTTAAATATTAGTTGTGATTTTAAATATTCACCTAAAGTTTCTCATGAAAAAAGAATTTTAAATAACTTAGGTTTAGAACCAGGAAGCTATATTACTATTAACAGAGGAGTAGATAGTCAAGGCAGTGTAATTGAATCGACAAAACTATGGAATATAGTTTGTTACAATAAGTTGATTGAATTGATTAAAAATAAGTTTAAAAATTTTAAAATTATTCAATTAGGAGCTTCTACTGATCGTTGTGAACTAATAAAAAATGTCGATATAAATTTAGTGGGAGAAACCTCACTGGAAGGACTGAAAGTATTACTGAAAAACTCGATATTACATATTGATAGTGAAGGTGGAATGGTTCATTTGCGAAAAGCACTTAATGGTGGTGTTTCAATTGTTATTTTTGGGCCTACATTATCAGATTTTTATGGATATTTAACTAATATAAATATTTCCTCAAAAGCTTGTCCTTTTAGTTGTGAATGGTTAAATGAAACTTGGAGCAAAACCTGTATTAATCGTGTTAATAAACATATTTGTATGGAAAGTATAAGTCCTTATGAAGTTTTCGAAGAGGTGAAAAAAGTTTTAAATCATGATGAAAATTCGTGCTAACAAATAGATTAATATAACTTATTAAAGTGTAGTTTTTTGTTAACTAATGTGTTAATAATTTTGCTGAATTTTTATGTAGACTTAATTTAAAAAATTAATTTGAATTCTAAATAGTTTTTCTAATTATTTTCTGCATGTTGAGTTATAATGGCTCGCTCTAAGACCGAGCCATTTTGTTATATTATTAAATATGATTTTAGTACAGAACTAAAAGGGTCATGGTATCAAAATTGACTTGAACACGATGAGTATTAATAACTATTATTAATAGTAGCTTAAAACATTGACACGTTATGAGTAAATTAAAAACTAATTATGAACTACTTTGATAAATTACAAAAAAAGATTAATAAATATAAATTGCTTTATTCTAATAAATATAAAAAAGCCGCAATAAAATTACTATGGTGGAATTTCTGCAAGCTTTTCGAATTTAAATTAGGTTCGCTGTTCAATAAGTCACGCGAAATTCAATATAGATTGGATAGAATTTCGATTTTTATCACTGGAGGTATTGGAGATATATTGATTAGCTTTAATTATTGCTCTTATTTATTAGAATTTTTGAAAGATGAAATTAAATGCATTGATATTTTTGTAAAAAATCAATTTTTGGTTCAAGAGTTAATGGGAGACTCCTGTTTTAATATTTATCCTGTAACAGAATGGAACAAATCTGAAATTATTTATTTATTAGATTTCAAAATTGATCGTTTTCCCTTTATTGTTAATAACCATTTATCATTACTTGATACTAATTCAAATCCTAAAATAAAAGAATTAGTTAAATTGTATGAGGAATTCTATCAATTAAATAAAAAAATTGTTTATTATCCACCAAAAATTGATGCCTTAAGTATTCAATACTCTATTATAAATAGACAAAATAGAATACAACAGCCAGATATTTATGGTTATTTAAATATTTCTGGTGATAGTTATAAATTTATACCTCCTATTTTTAATGATCAAGAAGTTTTAGAAGCATTTGGTTTACACGATCAAAAATTTATTACTCTTAATCGAGGTGTTGACGGAACAAATCTTCATAGTGAGTCAACAAAGCTTTATCCACTTGATTATTATAATTCACTTGTTAAGTTAATAAAAAGTGAATTTCAAGAGTATAAAATTGTGCAATTAGGTGTCTCAGCAGAAAGATGTGAATTTATTGATGATGTTGATCTAAATTTAGTAGGAAAAACTTCATTAAATCAATTAAAATCGATTCTGAAAAATTCAAGTTTACATATTGATGGAGAAGGTGGAATGGTTCATTTACGAAAATCTTTGAATGGTGGTGTTTCTGTCGTTATTTTTGGACCTACATCACCAAATTTTTATGGTTATTCAAATAATATAAATATTTTTTCAAATGCATGTCCTGTTAATTGTGAGTGGATAAACGATAATTGGGCATCGTATTGTATTAATAAAAAAAATGATCGTATTTGTATTAAAAGTATTAAACCAACTATTCCTTTTGAAGAAATTAAAAAAGTATTGAAACAATAATACTAGGGATATTGTAATGAATGAATTTTATTCTTATCTAGATAAATTTAAAAGTACTAAAGTAACGGTTATTGGCGATATTATGTTAGATCGCTTTTTATATGGAACTGTTGATCGTATTTCGCCTGAAGCTCCTGTTCCAATCTTTAAATTGGAACGTGAGGAAGTAATGTTAGGTGGGGCAGGTAATGTGGCTGCTAATTTAGCAAATCTAGGCTGTAAACCTACATTTTTAGGATTTGTTGGTTGTGACATAAATGGCAAACTTGTCGCAACACTATTAAAAAATGCAGGGAGTCATAGCCATCTTTATAGCCTAAAGGCACATCCTACCATTATTAAAACAAGGTTTATTGCGAATCACAATCATTTACTTCGTGCTGATGAGGAGAAATTGTTCCCTTTTATGCCTGAGCTATTGCCAAAGTTCTATAAATTAGTTATGCAGGCTATTAAGATGACTGATATCGTTTTGTTGTCTGATTATAATAAAGGTGTTTTGAATCAAGAAACAACACAAATGATCATTACTCTTTGTAATAAATTTGATATTCCAGTTATTGTAGATCCAAAAGGTAATGATTATTCTAAGTATCGTGGCGCTACATTAATTAAACCTAATATCAAAGAGTTTTTTGATGCAACAGGTATTAAGCTTTGCCCCGAGAATGCTAGTTTTGATGAAGATCTGAAGCGAGGAGCGGATATTATCTTTCAACGATATGGTATAAAAAATATTATAGTTACGTTGAGTGAATATGGAATGGCTTATATACCATATGAAAATAAAAACTGTATTGTTAAAATACCAACTGAAGCTAAAGAAGTTTTTGATGTTTCTGGGGCAGGAGATACATCTTTAGCTACTTTAGGTATTGCGTTAGGGGCCAAAATACCTTTACCTAAAGCAATGCAATTAGCAAATATTGCATCAGGAATAGTTGTTGGAAAATTGGGAACAGCTACAGTATCTTTCGATGAATTAAAAAATAAATTATTAGCTAAACAATATCAAAATCATTGTAATGATATAGATAAATGCATTAGCATTAAAGAAACCAAATCAATAATTAATAATTTAAAAAAACAAGGTAAAAAAATTGGGTTTACGAATGGGTGTTTTGACTTATTACATTTAGGGCATTTAAGTTCTCTTAAGCAAGCGAAAAAGGTATGTGATATTTTAGTCGTTGGTGTTAACTCCGATGAATCAATAAAAAAATACAAGGGTAATGATAGACCTATCCAAGATCAGAATACAAGAGCTACTTTACTTGCATCCCTTGAATTTGTTGATTATGTCATTATTTTTAATGAAGATAATGCTAATTATTTAGTTGATGAACTTCGTCCAGATATCATTGCTAAAGAAGGATATTCTATAGATAATTGGCCAGAAGCTCAGAAAGTGATAGGCTATGGAGGTAAAGTAGTAATACTTGATCGAGTTGACGGCTATTCAACATCTCAGCTTGTTGCTAAATGTAAAAAGGATATTTAGGTTAATAAAAAGAAATTATGTATATTAAACATATGTAATTTTGTGTAAATGGTTTATATGAATAAGCAAAAAACTTATTCATATGCCATAAAGTAGTATAAAACTGACAAGATATGCTAAATTATAGTATAATATATCTTATTTTAGAAATTATTAGTTAACTTTATGTCGGATAAATACACTACTTGGAAAACACTAGGATTGCTGTGGCCTTTTGTTGCACCATATAAAAAAGCATTAATTGTTGCAATATTTGGTTTATTATTAAATGCGGCTACGGATGCTACTCTCATTTCCCTTACTAAACCACTATTAGATCATGGATTAATGGATAAAAATTATTCTCTTTTAATGATAATAGCTTTATCTATTATAGGCCTAATTGGGTTGAGAGGGCTTTCTAATTATGCTTCAACATATTGTCTTTCTTGGTTATCTGGTAAAGTAGTGACTAAGTTTAGGCAGTTGATTTTCAACCATCTAGTTAGAAGTCCGGTCAGTTTTCATGATAAAAGTTCTGTCGGCGATCTTGTTTCTATTATTACATTTAACACACAGCTATTATCTAAAGCCTCTTCTGATGCTTTAATAATATTAGTCCGTGAAATTACATATGCTGTTGGTTTATGTTGTGTTATGTTTTATGGTAGTTGGAAATTAGCATTAGTATTATTCATCATAGTTCCCCTAATCATTTTTATTGCACAATTTATTGCTAAAAAATTTAGAGAAACAATAAAATCTATGCAAAAAGGTATGGGAGAGATAACTACTGCAGCTGATGAAATGTTAAATGGTCATAAAGAAGTTTTAATTTTTAATGCAAAAGATTATGAAAAAATCAATTTTGGATATATAACAGACACTGTTCGAAAAGGAGTTTTAAAAATAGAATTAGTATCAAGATTATCGACGCCTATCATTCAGTTAATTGCAACTCTTGGATTGGGATTCATATTATATCTTGTTGCGAGTGAAAGCTTAGATATTACACCAGGATCATTTACTGTTGTGTTTTCGGCAATGGTAGCTGTTATGCGTCCACTTCGGGAACTTACTAGCCTACATGTTGAATTACAAAAAGGTGCAATTGCTTGTGAGTCCTTATTTGGCATTTTAAATGCTCCGTTGGAAGAAGATAATGGTACTATAGTAAAAGAAAAAGTAAAAGGAAGTATTGAATTTAAAAATGTTACTTATACTTATCCTACACGAAACACACCTTCGCTTAATGATATTAGTTTTAGAATCAAAGAAGGAGAAACAGTGGCATTGGTTGGTCGATCAGGAGCAGGGAAATCAACAATTGCAAGTTTAATTCCTAGGTTTTATGATGTTTCACAAGGAGAAATTCTTTTGGATTCTATTAATATTAAGAATTATAAGTTAAAATCGTTACGAGAGCAGATCGGTTATGTATCTCAGCGCGTACATTTATTTAATGGTAGTATTGCTGATAATATTGTTTATGGTGAAAAAGGTTTACATTCTCGAGAAGCTATAATAAAAGCAGCTAAATTAGCTAATGCACTAGAATTTATTGATAAATTACAGGATGGTATAGATACTGAAATTGGCGATAATGGTGTTTTATTATCTGGTGGGCAAAGGCAAAGAATTGCGATAGCTAGAGTTCTCCTACGTAATAATCCAATATTAATTTTAGATGAAGCTACTTCTGCTTTAGATAATGAATCTGAAAGATTGGTTCAAGATGCTATTGAAATATTACAAAAAAATCGTACTTCTATTATAATCGCCCATCGTTTATCGACAATAAAAAAAGTTGATCGAATTATTGTTATTAATGATGGAAAAATTGTTGAAGATGGTAATCATGAATCGCTTATAGCCCAAAAAGGACTTTATTCGCAAATGTATAAAATGCAATTTAATTCTTAACATTATTAATTTATTTATAAAAATATGACTAAAAATAATTTAAAAATTCACAACGATATAGATAAAGATTCATCTACGTGGAATACTTTTTTGAAGTTGTGGCCATATGTTGTTGAACATAAACTAATTTTATTTCTATCTGTTATATTACTTTTTTTAAGTGCATTTGCTGATACTTCTTTAATTGCAATTTTAAAGCCTTTACTGGATAGAGGCTTTAGTGATGGTGATAAGAATTTCTTATTAATAGCACCAGTATATATTTTTGGTTTAGTGTTGTTACGTGGTCTTGCTAATTATGGCTATTCTGTTTTTCTTTCATTGATCTCAGGTAAAGTCGTGATGAGAATTAGACAAAGACTTTTTAATCATTTTGTTGATTCGCCTGTAAGTTATTATGATCAAAATTCCAATGGACGATTATTATCGCGCATAACTTATGATACAGATCAAGTCGCATCATCGTCATCTGATGCATTAATAGTTATTATTCGGGAATCAGCATTTATTTGTGGTCTATTTTATACCATGTTTTACAATAGTTGGCAGTTATCTTTATCTCTTATTATTATTACTCCTATTGTAATAGCTTTAATTACTTTTATTTCAATAAAGTTTCGTCAATTAGCTAAAAATATGCAAAACTCTATGGGTGATGTTACTATGTCAGTGGAACAAATGTTGAAAGGTCATAGAGAAATAATTGTATTTGGTGCTCAAAATGAAGAATCAAAAAATTTCGAAAAAATAAGCAATAAATTTCGTCGAGATAGTATGCGGTTAGTTTCTATTTCTGCCTTATCAACACCTATTGTTCAATTAGTGATTTCTTTTGCTATAGCTTTTGTTTTGCTAACTGCAAGCAATCCTGATTTAAATATTACGCCTGGAGAGTTTACTGTTGTTTTTTCATCATTAGTAGCACTTATGCAACCTATCAAAAGCTTAACAAGTGTCAATGCAAGCTTTCAAAAAGGTATGGCTGCTTGTCAAACATTATTTGCTATATTGGATCAACCTATAGAAAAAGATAATGGAAAAATAAATATTGAACGCGTAAAAGGAAATATTGAGTTCAAGCATGTGAATTTTTCTTATGAAACTAGGCAGCAACTAGCGATACAAGATATTAATTTTTCAGTAGCAGCGGGAAGAACTATTGCTTTTGTTGGTCGTTCAGGTTCTGGAAAAACAACCATCACGAGTTTACTCACACGTTTTTATGATATTACGGAAGGTGAAATATTGATAGATGGATGTAATATTAAAGATCTAACTTTGTTTTGCTTGAGAAATCAGATTGGTTTAGTATCTCAAAATGTTTATCTTTTCAATGATACTATTGCTAATAATATAGCATATGGTCGCGTTGGTTACTATTCGCGATCTCAGATAGAAGAGGCATCAAAGAAAGCTTTTGCTTATGATTTTATCATGAAATTTGAAAATGGATTTGACACAAAAATCGGAGAAAGTGGTGTACTATTATCGGGAGGACAACGGCAACGTATTGCAATTGCAAGGGCATTATTACGTGATAGTCCAATTTTAATATTAGATGAAGCAACATCAGCACTAGATACCGAATCAGAACGAGCTATTCAGACAGCACTAGATGAATTAAAAAAAGGTAGAACTTCTTTAGTCATTGCTCATCGGTTATCGACTATTGAAAATGCTGATGAAATTTTAGTGCTTGATAATGGACATATTGTTGAACAAGGTAATCATAAGACATTGTTAAATAAAAAAGGGATATATTATAATTTATACACTGGAAAGCAATTTAAATAGTCTAATTATAGTGGTTTCCTATCATACAAAATTAACATTTTATTAACTTTCTTAATCTAGAAAAGGGTATGGTAATTATATTGTTAGGTGGAAAATAATAATTTTAGTATGCCCAAATAAAGATATTATCGGTAGCAAATGAATGATGGTGGAAATAAACTTAAATGAATGATAAAAAAGATAGCATTAATATTGCTTTTTGCTCTGATAGAAACTATTTGAAGTACGTAGCTATAGCTATTCAATCAATTTATTTTAATAATTTGAATAACTCTTTAAAATTCCATGTTTTTCTTTATGATGTTTCACAAGAAGATATAGATAAATTGAATAGAATGTATTTAAATATTAGCGTTTATTCTATACCTGAGGGTTTTTTAGATAAGTATGATAATGAGTATGCTATAAAGCATTTAAACCGTTCAATGTATATTCGACTTTTGGTTCCTAGATTACTAAAAGAAAAGGTTGATAAGTTAATTTATTTAGATGCTGATATACTCTGTTTTAAAGATATTTCAGCTATTAATAATATTAATATAGATAATGTTGTTTGCGCTGCTAGTGTTGACTCCTTAAATAAAGAAAATATAAAAAACAATGTTCAACGTTTAAATTTATCTACGAGCAATTATTTTAATTCGGGATTTTTATATATAAATGTAAAAAAATGGAATGATTTTCATACTGAAGAAAAAATTAATAACATTCTATTAGAGCATAGGAAACAGTTACTTTATCCCGATCAAGATGCTCTTAACATAGTATTGCAGAACAATGTATTAATCATTGATCATGATTGGAATTATTTATTTACTTGGATTTCAGAGAAAGACCAAAATAAATTTTTGAAAACCGAAAAAAAAATACCTTATTTTATTCATTTTACAGGAGCAAGAAAACCTTGGTACCTAGAACATTTAGGTATGGCTCAAGATTGGTATGTTTTTTATAAACATTTTACTTCATGGAGATCTTGCCCGCTTGAAAGTTATAAAGATAAAATGAGAATTTCTGATTATAGAATATATGCCAAAAGATTTTTAAAACAAGGTCGTGTATTTGAGACTATAAAATATGCATTTTTATATTTAAAGTTAAAATTAAAAAATAATATTAATGATAATGAAATTAAAAGATGAATTTTTCAAATTAATATATAGGCTAGCTCATTCAAAACGTTATAAACATAATCGAAAGCGTTGGCCATATATAAAAATTTCTCGTGGAGAGTGTGGGCAGATTGTGGATTTTTCCTACAAAGGAAGGAAAGTACCCATAGTTGATCTTAAATCGTTAGAAAATTCTTATAGAGGTAAACTGATTATTATAGCCTCTGGTCCCTCGATTAATCAAATAACATTTAAGCACTCTCAATTGATTTCTACTCTTGGTGTTAATGGTTCATACTGTCTAAAAGACAAAGTTAACTTTAATTTGTATGTTATAACGGATATTCATTTTTTTTCTCAGCGTTCAGATATAGTTAAAAAAATTATATCTAATAAAAAACTTTTATTATTTTTACAAGTTGATGGATTAGTAAAAATAATAAATTTATTTGGATACAAATCTATTCTTTGTAAAATAGCATTGATAGAAGATGCATTTAAACTTACTTATGAACCTTTGAGAACATTATCTGAAATAGAAAATGATCCTCAAAGAAATAAAAGCATTTATTTTTATAACAATAAAAATAAAGAGCATGAACCATTGGCTTTTGAAACCAATATAGCTCATGGTGTATTTCCTGCCAAAACTGTGGTTTATTGGACCCTTCAAATTGCTATATACTTAGGCTTTAAACAACTATATTTGGCTGGAGTTGATTTAAATAATTTTCATTTACCAAGATTTTACGAAACACCAGATAATATTACTTACTCACAGTTAGCATTGGATTTTGAAAAAAACATACTTCCAGCTTTTGAACATGCTAGTGAGGTTATGAAAAAATTAAATGTAGAAGTTAAAAATATGTCTTTAGATAGTGCACTTGATTCTCATATATTTGAGAAAAAATCTTATGATGAAATTTTTAATTTCTAAATTATTTTTATATCCTAAAGTTTGTTTAATTATTTAATAAGTTGTTATTATTATCGATTTCATTTTTATGTAGTGAGATATTTATTAATATATTGTTGTAAAATATTTATGTCTAAATTTTTAGCCGTATCTCCAGGAGCAATGATCTGTATAGCTTTATCATAATTTGGTTTATATACATTGTTATTTTCATATCTAGGATCAAAAATATCAACTTCAGAGCTATAAATACTAATTAGAGGCTTATTGAATGCATTTGAAAGATGAACAATTGATGTATCAACTGAAATGACAAAATTACAATGTTTTACAAGCGAAACAGCATAAAAGAAATGATCTAATGAATTTATTAAAACATTGGGAGATTGGCATAATTTATTTATTTTATCAGGTAAACCTACAACTATAGTTATTAAATTTGGATAATTTGATAATAAATTGAGTATATTTTGAACTTGCTTTTCAGAAAAACTTCTACGTTCAGAGGAAGCATAAGGAGTAAAGATACAGATTTTTTTATTTTGATAGTTAGATAAGATTCTTTCTACTTGCAAATCATATTTGTTAGGATAATAAAGGTCATATTTATATTCCTTTTCTTTAACTTCAATATTTATATGTCTAAGAATGTAGATAAATCTTTTGCTAAAATGAGAGCTATAGTCAGAATAATTTATAATTGAATCATATATCCGGTACGTTTTAGGGTAGTTAAAACCTATAGTGTGTTTTGGTTTTATTTTTTTTATTACTTTAAATACCCAATTTGAGTAACTTGTTTTATTATTTGGGTCAATAAAAAGATCGCATTCTAAATATTTCAATATCTGTGTTTGTCTCTTCGTTAAAGGTTTATCAAGACAAATAACCTTATCTATATTAGGATTATTTTCAAATAGAAAAGCATTTTTTGTTATTGTCAAAATCGTAACTTGGTAGCCTTGAGATTTTAAAATCTTTGGTAAACCAGATATAATAATTGCATCACCTAGTCCATTTTTACAGGCTTGAATAGTAATCTTATTTATTTTTGATAGATCTAATTTAGTTTTTTTTATCTTAAAAGACAAGATTAAAAGTTTTACTTCTTTAGTGAAGTAATTTCTTTTTCTATTAAGTTTACGGATAATATTAATAAAATTTTCTAGCATTTCTCTATACAAATAAGTTATTTTAATATTATTTATTGTACCAAACTTTATTTCTATAAAAAATTATATAAGTAAATTTGTTTTTGAATAATTATAACAATTACTCATAATATTTTAATTAGTTTTAATTTAAGAATTCGAATATAATTATTTGGTTATTAATTGAGAAGGATAATTACTATGATTGTTGTAACTGGCGGAGCAGGATTTATAGGAAGTAATATTGTAAAAGGTTTGAATACTAAAGGGTATAAAGATATTCTTGTTGTTGATGATTTAACTGATGGGACAAAATTCTCTAACCTAGTTGGTTTAGATATTGCTGATTATATGGATAAAGATGAATTTCTTTCGGTAATTTTATCAAATCAAGATTTGGGTATTGACGTTATTTTTCATCAAGGGGCATGTTCCTCAACTACTGAATGGAATGGTAAATTTATGATGGAAAATAACTATCAGTATTCTAAAGATCTATTGCATTATTGCTTAGATTTTGAGATTCCATTTTTATATGCTTCATCTGCAGCAACATATGGAGGACGTAGCGATAATTTTATCGAAGATAAAGCTTATGAAAAACCACTAAATATTTATGGATATTCTAAATTCTTATTTGATCAATATGTGAGAGAAATCTTGCCAAAAACTAACTTACAAGTATGTGGCTTTCGTTATTTTAATGTTTATGGTCCTCATGAAACACATAAAGGTAGTATGGCTAGTGTAGCATTTCATTTAAATGAACAATTTCATAAGGGAGAAAAACTCAAATTATTTGCTGGTAGCGATGTATTTAAACGTGACTTTATTTATGTTGAAGATGTGGTTGATGTTAATTTATGGTTTTGGGAAAATAAAATCTCAGGAATTTATAATTGTGGAACAGGTAAAGCAGAATCATTTCAAAGTGTTGCTGATTCTGTTCTTAGTTATTATCAAAACGGTGAAATTGAATATATTCCATTTCCAGAACATTTAGAAGGTCGTTATCAGCGTTTTACACAAGCAGATATGACTAAATTCCGAGAATCTGGTTGTCCAATTAAATTTAAAACTGTTACCGAAGGAACAATAGAATATATGAAATGGTTAAATAATAAATAGAGATTTAGCTATTTCTATATTTATTTTATAATTATTTTTGGTTAGTTATTTAACATCCCTTATGATTTTTATTGACATTTAATTCAAAGAGTTGGGGATGTATTGTATAATTCAATTTTTAAAACTTGTTTACTATATATTAGGGTTGTCGATCTTTTGTAAGCATATATTAATTAATAATACATTTCTAGCCTGATAACTATAAATGCTAGCGATAATGTGCAGGCATAATTTCTTTTGCTCTCATGAAATAATTTGATACTTTTGCAAAATTCCTATATGTCTTTTTTCAACAATTATTGATATAGTATGCATATTATTTAAATTTTAAGTTGCTAAATTTTGTTATATAGAGTTCTTTTCAATGTAGAATAAACAGTTATACGTTCATAACGTTGTACTCATCCTTAAATATCTTTTCTAATTTTTGTCGATATTTTAAACTTATTTCTTATTAGGTATATTTTAAGTGATTGATGATTTTTCTGAAAATGGTTTATTGGCTAAAGCTATTGATGGATTTGTGGCAAGAGAGCCACAACGAAACATGGCAAGTAAAGTCTCAGAGTCAATAAATAAGCAACAGCCTCTTGTTGTTGAGGCTGGAACTGGAACAGGTAAAACATTCGCTTATTTAGTACCCGCTTTACGTAGTGAAAAGAAAGTAATACTTTCCACGGGGTCCAAGAATCTACAAGATCAACTTTTTAGTAAAGATCTGCCTATTATCAAAAAAGCATTAAATTACACTGGCAAAATATCTCTTCTTAAAGGTAGATCGAATTATCTTTGTTTAGAACGATTGTATAATCAATATGCAGCTGCAGGAGATCTTGATAAAGATTTACGTGTTGATTTAGTTCGTGTCAAAAATTGGTCAATTAAAAGCAAAGATGGAGATATTAGCAAGTGTATAACTGTTACGGAAGAAAACCCAATTTGGCCAGTATTGACCAGTACAAACGAAAGCTGTCTTGGAAGTGACTGCGAACATTATAATGATTGTTATGTTGTTAAGGCTCGTAAGCGTGCTTTAAATGCGGATATTGTGGTTGTTAATCACCATCTATTTTTAGCCGATGTTGTGGTAAAAGATACAGGTTTTGGTGAGCTTATTCCTAAGGCTGATGTAATGATTTTTGACGAAGCCCATCAGTTACCAGATCTGGCTTGTCACTATTTTGGACAACAGTTAACTAGTCGTCAGCTACTAGAACTTGCAAAAGAGATAACGCTTAGCTATCGTACTGAAGTAAAAGATATGTCTCAGCTACAGCAGTGTGCAGATAAATTGCAAAAAAGTGTTCAAGATTTGCGTATTGCAATTAATCAGCAACCACCTAAAGGTAATTTGCGAGTGTTATTCAAACAGCAAGCAATAAAAAAAGAGTTATCTTATCTTTATGATGCATTAGATTTTTGTCGTGAGGTTTTAATGTTGGCAATAGGGCGATCTACAGCATTAGATAACTGCTTTGAACGAGTAAATCAATACATCAGCTTATTAAAAAAATTAAGTGAAACATATGTAACTGGATTTAGTTATTGGTATGAATGTATTTATAATCATTTTGTTTTTGCGATAACGCCATTATCAGTGGCCGATAAATTTTCTGAACTATTAGCAGAACGTAAAGGTAGTTGGATTTTTACCTCGGCAACCTTGTCTGTTGATAATAAATTAGATTATTTTACTAAGCGCCTTGGTCTTACAAATGCCGAGTCCCTTATTTTAGAAAGCCCATTTGATTATTTAAATCAAACTGTCATGTGTGTTCCGCGTTATATTCCTTCTCCTAATGAACAAGGTAATGCTGAAAAATTGGTCGATATATTATTGCCAGTTATTGAAGCAAACAATGGACGTTGTTTCTTCCTATGTACTTCTTATGCCATGATGAATGCTTTAGCAAAACAGTTTAAAGAACTCACCAAATTACCAGTATTAGTACAAGGTGAAACAAGCAAAGTAAAATTACTTGAGCAATTTATACATAGCGGAAACGCCTTATTAATTGCTACCAGTAGTTTTTGGGAAGGTATTGATGTTCGGGGCGATACCTTATCTTGTGTTATTATAGATAAATTACCATTTACATCTCCAGACGATCCTTTAATAAAAGCTCGTATGGAAGATTGCCAAATGCAAGGTGGAGATGCATTTAATGATGTGCAATTACCTGAAGCTGTTATTACCTTAAAACAAGGTGTAGGTCGATTAATTCGCCATCATAATGACCGCGGAGCAATTATTATTTGTGACAATCGCTTGGTTATGAGACCTTACGGTGCAACATTTATTAATAGTTTGCCTCCATCGCCAAGAACACGAGATGTAAATAAAGTTATTAATTTTTTATTATCTAAAACTAACTTATAAAATTAAATATTTTGGAAAAGAAATGAGTACTATCTTAGCTATTGATACCTCAACAGAAGCATGTTCGGTAGCTTTACTTTACCGTAATGAAATCACTCATGATTTCATCATATCAGCACGCGATCATACTAAACAAATATTACCAATGGTGGATAAGCTTCTTGCACTATCAGATTGTTCACTAGCTCAAGTTGATGCCATAGCCTTTGGACAAGGACCTGGTAGTTTTACTGGCGTTAGAATTGGCATTGGTGTTGCACAAGGTTTAGCATTAGGCATTGACAAACCAATGATAGGAGTTTCAACGTTGATGACCTTGGCTCAAGGTGTATATCGAACACAAAAAGCCACAAAAGTCATTGCTACAATTGATGCCAGAATGGGTGAAGTCTATTTAGGACAATACTCTTACAGCAATAATCAATGGCAAACAGTTATTTCAGAATGTGTTATTGCACCTGAAAAAGTAATAGAAAAAGTGGAAAATATAGGTAATGATAGTTATTGTGCTGGCACTGGTTGGCAAACTTATCCAGATATGATTAAAGGAATAAGACAGAGTGATATCTTATTACCTCACGCACAGGATCTAGTCGTTCTTGCTAAGAATAAATGGTTAAAGAATGAAGTAGTTAATGTTGAGCAAGTAGAACCAACTTATTTACGTAACGAGGTAACTTGGAAAAAACTACCAGGTCGTTAATAACAAGTAAATATTAAAAAGCCACCAAATGGTGGCTTGAATTTAATACACTCGTTTACATTATTCTTTAAATAAACCTAAATGCTCTTTTGCATAAGCTTCAAAATCAGTACAACCACCGATTGGTTTTTCATCAATAAAGATTTGAGGTACTGTTTCAACAGGTTTACCAACACTTTTAGACAGATCCTCTTTAGTAATGCCTTCTGCGTTAATATCAACATAACGATAAGAAAAATCATCACGCTCTTGAGAAAGTTTTTCAGCTAGTTCTTTAGCTCGAACACAATAAGGGCAACCTTGACGCCCAAAAATTACAGTATACATTTTCACCTCGAATAAGTTTTTTACATATAAATACTATACGTTACTTTAAATTAAAGAAAAGTTGTTAAATATAGTTGATTAAATAGATTATATCTATTAATGATGAAATTGAAAAGCTAACGTGGCTACAAGACTTTACAAAAAGTTGGGGAAAGAAGTTTATTGTAAAATAGTCTAGCATCAAAACCAGCTTAATCTTACTATCACAATTGGCTATAGTTAGTTCAGCTAATGCAATACTAAAAGCGACTTCAAGTCTGGTCATTGCTAGGAATGCCAGCAAGTGGTGGCATTATCGAGTGCAGATAAACATGGTTGTACTGTCAACGGTGTTTTTTATAGTGAGGTGAGTGGTACTATAAAATCTAGTGAAGTGAACGGATTTGATGGTAATTTAACGCTTAATGATTTTAAAGTGGTAACTTATACATCAAACAATTTAGATAGGATTGAGAATTATAATAATATAGATAATGCTGATCCACAGCATCCGTTTAAAGTTGAATCGACTTATTATTGGTGGTATGACAATAGCGGAAGACGCATAACTGATGATGATAAGAAAAAATTATAGGTTGTGACAGCGGCATTTCAATGCATTAAAACTTACCATAAAAACCAATGTATGTAGCATCAATACCTTACCAATTCTATAAACAGAGGAAAAGTTAACCACACATACAGTGGTTCGATTGGTTAAGGATTTTTATATGCTTAACAAAACTTTACAAAAAAGTAGGTGAAAAATGAAATTTTTATTCTAAAATAAAGTTGAATTATTATACATTATAGTTCCATTTTGGAATTACCAAAAATGATGTTAATTGTTTATTTTATAATAATAAATCAATAAAAATAAGTATGAGGAATAATAAAGTTATGATAAAATATGGACTTAATCGGGCATCGGGCATCGGGCATCGGGCATC